>NZ_JBBNGE010000082.1:0-8901 GCF_040095255.1 Segatella sinensis
CCGAATTCAAAGAGAACAAGGAGTTATCCTGCAGTATTGATTGGAAGACTTGGTGTGGCAAAGGAGTTTCAAGGAACGTAAGTATTCGGTAAAAGCCGTATTGTGCGCCTAGATAAAGTTTCGTACCTTTGCACCATGATTTTAAATTATTCAAATTATGGTACAAGGCAAGAAACAATTAAACAGCAAGCCAAAGTTCGCCGAGATTGTAATCGGCGACAATGAGGCGAAGGAAATGCGAGAGAGTGTGAATGCTCGTAGCAGCCGTGCAAAGTTTCTGTTTTATTTTGAGATTCGAAATACGGCGTTGAGCGGATACTTACCTTGGAACATGTAAACGATATTAAAAGAAAGGGCATCCATAGAGGATGCCCAGTATACTGTAGGGAGGTTGATCGAAACCAAGGACAAATCGTCTCGTTGGAGTGATGCTCTCCCTTATTATCAATATTAAGTTTTGCGCCGCAAAATTAATAATTTTCTATGTGAATTCCAAATTTTTACTCACAAAAAACATTAATTGAGATAAAATAAGAGAATTTTCAAGAGTTCTTCAAATATAGAATGGCTGAAATTATGCATAAAGACACCCTTGACAGCTATCGTGTAAGGGCTAATAATGCTCATACGATTTTGAGAGAACTGAGTTATGTCTTGGAAGGTTGGCTCGCTGGAAATGTCAAGCGTTTTGAAACAGTAGGGCTCTGCATTGATGAAGCTATCAATCTTATAGAGAAGGATTCTGGACTTATATTCCCTAGCTATACCAAGGCTTTGTTTGTCGGGGATTTGAAGAGCTATGCCAGCATCTCTAAGAGCAAAAAAGATATGCCTCTTGAGGAGGAAACCAACAAACTTATCTATCTGGTAAATGAGTGCTTGGCTTCGAATGATGGTGTCTATTTGGCTAACTTAATAAAAAGTATAGAGGCGCAAGTTACAATGGAGGGAGAAATAGAAGCTGAACGATTTAGTCCTAAACTGAGAGAGTTTGATGGTTTGTTATCATCTTTTGCTTGTGAACTGCTGACGATTGGTTATTCAAAGCGATACCTATATAAATTCTTCAACTCTTTTAAGAAAAACCGAAGAGGTTTGTCATTTGAGGATGCTTTTTCTGAAATGAAACTTAAGTTTACGGAATTAAAGCAGCTCTCGTTCTACGTTGTCATTAAACTCAACTTCAAATATACAAAGAATGCTCAAAGGGCAACGGATGCTGCAGAGCAATTGAAAGAGGAGATTCTAGATAACTTGAAGGACTATGTAGGGATGCATAAGTCTTTTGGTAAAAAGAGGAATTCTGTACGTTTCTATATCAAGAAAGTAAATGCTCTAGATGCTTATATGGCTGTAAGAGAGACGTACAACGAACTGTCTAAATTGTTGGACTATAGGCAAGATCTTATATATGGATATACTCTGCCCAATTATGCTCTTGCCTTTTGGGATAATGAAGATGGTTATCTTGTATCTTCTGAAAAGTTTTTCGAACTGGATAATGGAGGTCAGTTTTTGAAAGATGAAGGGAATCATTTATATGAGAAATTAAACCGAATAGATAATTCTGAGTCTGTCACTACTGATGTAAAGGACAGAATTACTGCTGCATTACGCCATTTGCGAATAGGCGATGGTCAAGTGGAGTTGGAACAACAGTTTATCAACTATTGGATAGCTTTAGAGTTTATTTTTGCTTCATCGTCAAGCAAGGATAACACGTATTCTCGAATTAAGGAAAATCTAGTAAATATACTTTCTGCTTGTTATGTCAAGCGAAACCTTCTCTATCTAGAAAATTGGATGCATCGTGAAGGCATCTTAAATGATGAAGATGATTTAATTGCAAAGATTAATGAACCTGAGCTTGTGGCTGGTTTAGATAGTATTCTATTGAAGTATAGGATTACAAATATGAAGTCTCATCTCCATCATAAAGATAAAGTTAAGGATTATATCGTAAACCATCAGACGCATCTATTGCAGCATATATCTCGAATCTATAGGCTAAGGAACGAGCTTGTACATGAAGCGGCGCTAAAACAGGATATTGAGAATGTAGCAAGTAATTTGAGGTTTTATCTTGTGTTTGTTCTTAATCAGATGGTAGATTATTTTTCTGAGGATTCTACTAATATGAAATCGAAGACGATGCTTCAATTCTTTTGGAATTACGAGAAGGGACTTAGAGCGATATTATCAGCTGATAGTTCTGAAGTCGTAACTGTAATTTTAGACATTCATATAGCTAAAAGTTACATTGTCTAGTGTAAATGTGTGGTAAGTATTCGGTGAAAGCCGTATTGTGTGCCTAGATAAAGTTTCGTACCTTTGCACCATGATTTTAAATTATTTATATTATGGTACAAGGCAAGAAACATTTAATCTGTATCATCAAGGTGGTTGTCAAGATTGTAGTTTGTTTGCTAAACAGGAAGGTAAATGTTTGGCAAACCATAGAGGTATTTACATCGGTAAGTGTCTAAAAAAGAATAAAGAAAAATATGATGAAGCAATCCTTCTTCAGATACGAAGGGCATAACTATCTGGTGCCCTTCCTCATCATCAGCAGCCTCTTCTTCATGTGTGGCTTTGCTCATGGCTTCATAGAGGTGTTGAATCCGTAAATCACCATTAGCCCGTATGGCGGTACCTATATAATATATTACCTTTGCATCCGTAATTAAAACAGTTTGATAATGGAAACAAGGGAATATTTCGAAAAAGTGATGAAGGATTACAACCAAAATTGTAAAGGTCGTAGCTTGCGCAAGTATTGTAAGGAGGAGGCAGTGGATTATGACTGGCTCATAAAGTTTAAGAAATCATATCGTTCAAATAAACTTCAACCAGATGAAAACAAGAAGCTAGGCGAAGGTGAGTTTATCGCTTTGACAGTTGAGGAGAATTTTGTTCCCGAGAAGTTGAATGACATTAATTTTGGCGATTATATAGAAGATATACTCACCCGACTGATGGAGGGGGAGCAAGACTTCATGTCCCTAATCCCATGTAATTATAACTCGAACAAAAAGGTGAATGTCAAGGCGGCCTAATAGGTAGCTTTGGCAATACCAATTAATAATATGCTTTTTTTGAAAAATGTTGGATGTGCTAACTGCTGAAAATCAGTAGTTACGTTCTAACGGTGATTTACATTGCTGAGGAGTTGATGCCCTCTAATATCATCTCGTCCTTCTTTACCATTAAGGAAGGGAGTTCTAAAATCATCCCGTCCTTCTTTACCATTAAAGAAGGCTCCACCTCTCATCTCGGTCTTCTCCCCTCAGGGAAGAAGAGGAAAACCGCCCTCCGGTGCTCGGAACCGCTTCACTTTATGGTTGTCGGACCATCAAAGGTCTGCGCCATGTTGTGCGGGATGGGACCGCCTGGGGAAAGGTGGAGACAGTATGGGGTGGACTTGCTATAATAGGGTGATTGATTGCTGATCTTGAGGCTAATTTGCTGATAACTTGTAGATTTCTTTCGATTTTCTTGGTGGTTTCGAAGAAAAAGTGTAATTTTGCATTAGAGAATGAACGTTTAATATAAAGTTTATGGAAACAGCAATATTTAATCCGGTTCAGCAACACTTGTTGAAGATGTTTGCCTTTGATGGTTCAGAAGAAAGACTTTCTGAAGTGAAAAATGTTTTGAGTGATTATTTTCGCAAAAAAGCAGATGCTTGCTTAGAAGGTCTTTGGAATTCTGGGAAGCTGAATCAGTCAAAGCTTGATGAACTACGCCATCAAGACTTACATACTATGTTGAAAAAGTAAGATCTTATGGAAAGAATAGTCTTGGATACTAACAGCCTTATACAGAGTATATCACCAAGAAGCCCATATCGTCGAATCTGGGATAGCTTTTTTGATGGTACTAATCTTTTGTGCGTCACTACCTCCATATTAAACGAATATGAGGAAATATTAAATCTCTTGACCAATGAAGAGACTGCCAAATATATCATTGATGCAATTGTTAGTAATCCTTATACTATATTCATAACCGTATATTTTGATTTCAATTTGATTCAAAAAGATCCGGATGACAATAAATTTGTGGATTGTGCAATAACTGCTGGTGCTAGGTATATAGTTACCGAAGATCATCACTATGACGTAATAAAGTGGAAAGATTTTCCTGGTCTTGATGTTGTTGGTTTGGATGAATTCTTAAAACATCTATTAAAGATTAATCTTTAAAAGGATTCTGAAGCTGTCTTTTGAAAACCTGCCTTTAAAAATCTTTATGCCCCTTTCGGTTCCCCTTCAAGAGGACAGAAACCTTAGGGACGAGAGGATGTAATCGCCCAGCAGTGCTGTTTTTCTAAAATCATCCCGTCCTTCTTTACCATTAAAAAAGGCTTTTTCGAAAACCTACTCGTCCTTCCTTACCCTTAAGGAAGGCTCCACCTCTCATCTCGGTCTTCTTCAATGGTCTTTACACCCCCTTCGGTTCCCCCGTTTGCGGGGGACAGAAACCTCAGGGAAGAAGAGGAAAAACGCCCTCCGGTGCTGACTTTTCTACCTCTCCGTCTCTCCTGCAAGGAGAGCTCCACATCCTAACCAAGCCACAATAGGCTTTACGACCCTTTCGGTTACCCTTACAGGGGACAGAAACCCTTCTCGAAAAGGGAAGGATGTAACCGCCCTCCGGTGCTCGGAACCGCTATGCTATAAGGTTGGCGGGGCATCAAAGCCCTGCGCCATATTATGCGGGCTGGGACCGCCTTATTACAACTTGCTTCTGGTCTTCGCCATCTTGTGCGGGCTGGGACCGCCGGGGGTGGGAAGTTTATAATTTACAATTTATAATTAATAGTTTACTGTTTAGAGCTAATAGTTTATAGTTTACAGCTTATATCCAGAGAATTTGATGATAAGTTGCAGATTTCTTTTGATTTTCTTGGTGATTTCAAGAAAAAAGCGTAATTTTGGCGGCAAAGTTGAACGTTTAATTGAAATAAAATGGAACAGACTGTATTTAACCCTGCTCAGATGAAGATTCTTCAAATGATGTCTTATATCAAGACTCCACAGGAATTAGATAATCTTGAAAATGTTCTCTCTCAATACTTTGCAAAGAAGGTTGATGAGGGGATTGATGAGTTGTGCGATAATGGAAGTATAACTCTTGATACCATCGAGAGCTGGGGAAATGAGCATTTACGTACTTCTGGCAAATGAGAAAGATAGTTCTTGATACTAATTGCTTGTTGATGAGCCTTCCAAGGATAAGCCCTTATCGTAAGATTTGGGATGATTTCTTGAAAGGTAAGTTGACCTTGTGTGTCACAAATGAAATTATTGAGGAGTATTTAGAAATCATAGAGCAAAAGACTAATGCCAATATTGCAAGTAATGTTGTGTCTGTGATTCTAAGTCAAAAGAATGTGGAATTCGTAACACCCTATTATAAGTTGCATCTCATTCAAGCTGATGAGGATGACAACAAATTTGTAGATTGTGCTTTTTCTGCTGGTGCAAGTTGTATAGTGAGTAATGATGCTCACTTTAAAATTCTCAATGAGGTTGAATTTCCTCGCATTTTTGTTGTAAATATAAAGGATTTCGTGGAGTTATTATTGCGGAATCTAGGAAACAATCATCTTAATTAATAGTTTAAGATGTCGTAACTATTGATTATAGCAAGTTGCAGAAGGAACTCATCTCGGTCTGCTCCAAGTCTTTACGCCCCCTTCGGTTCCCCTTTTAGGGGACAGAAACCTCAGGAGCGAGGGAGAAAACCGCCCGTGCTCGGAACCGCTTCGCTATAAGGTTGTCGGACCAAAGCGGTCTACGCCATGTTGTGCGGGATGGGACCGCCTGGGGAAAGGTGAAGACAGTATGGGGTGGGTTTGCTATAATGGGGGTATAGATTACTGATTTTAAGGCTAATTCGTTGATAACTTGCAGATTTCTTGTGGTTTTCTTGGCGGTTTAGAGAAAAAAGCGTAACTTTGGCGACAGAATGTTGAACTAGAATAAATAGGAGGCTAGAATTATGTATACAACTGGTAATACAGCAAATATGGTTCTTCCATATTGGAATGAAATCAAGAATTGGAGTCGGGAAGATAGAAGTAATCTTGCCGAATTGATACAGATGTCTCTTTATGATGAGGAAGATGGAAATGACGATTTGATAAATCAGCTGTCACCAGAACTCATGAAAGAGTTGGCGGAATATGCTGTTAAAGAACATCGTGCTGGTCGTTGCTTGACCCAAGAACAAGTAGAAAAATCTGTCATGGAGGCTATGGGATGGAACTGAGATGGTTACCTTTTGCTTCAGAACAACTACGAGCAGATATGTAATATGTTGTTGATAACTTTGGAGAGATAACTGCAAAGAAATCTCTTCGAAGAATTCTTGATAAGGTTAATGAGCTGAGGAAAAATCCTGATATAGGAATTTGGGACAAAAAGTTTTCTTCAGATGGCATTAAGGTTAGGCATCTCAATATTGGTCCTAATATGGTTTTTTGTTTGATTGATAGATATGAAGTGGTTGTTATGGCAGTGATGCATTGCAAACAGTCTTCTTATGTTATCAATCGTGCGATTCGATATGCATTGAAGAATTTTTTTGAATCGTAAGTATTCGGTGAAAGCCGTATTGTGTGCCTAGATAAAGTTTCGTACCTTTGCACCATGATTTTAAATTTTTCAAATTATGGTACAAGGCAAGAAACAATTAAACAGCAAGCCAAAGTTCGCCGAGGTTGTAATCGGTGACAATGAGGTGAAGGAGATGCGTGAGTCTGCAAAAAGGTACAACATTTTTTTGAGATATGCAATACGGCGTTGAGCGGATACTTACGATGGAAGTGAAATTCTTTGAACCACCTAGTTTTCTCCTTCCAAGGAGAACTCCATAAAGTCTTACTAAGCCTCTCTCTTGCCCAAAGAGAGAGGCTTTTTATTTAGCCATTATGAATGGTTGCGCTCTTTCCTTAGTCGTCTGACCTCTCTGATTTCTTCATTGATTTCATCGAGAGTCATTTCTGGGAATTCACCTCTTTCTGCCATAGCCCTAATTTCTGCGAATGCTGCTTTTGCTCTTGCAGTTACTTCGTCCTCTTCCTGCAGGGCTTTCTGTGGATTGTCCTTTCGGATGGTTTCTGATGTCTGTACCATAAGCTTATCATTATTAACGTTTTACTTTCTGAGTGCAAATATACGGCATTATGGAGGAGAATGGTGCAGAAGGGGGAATCTTTTAATATAGATTAAGGCTTTTCGACCTATTCGGTCTTGAGATAAAGGTCACGCAGATTTGGCTTTCCCTTCGGCCGCCGATTTTCAATTCGCAGATGACGCAGATTTTGACCTGTTCGGTCTGGGATTTTGCAGATTTCGGGAGATTTTGCTGATGACTTGCAGAATTCTTGCTTTTTTCTTGGTGGTTTAGAAGAAAAAGCGTATTTTTGCGGCAGAAGTGTTAAATATAGAAGGATTTGATTATGAGAAGTATGAATAAAATGTCGGCGGAGGATATCGCTAAGCTTAAGGCGGTAGCTTTGTATGTCTTAGACAAATGTGGTGAAACGGATTTCATTCATTTGTTTAAGATTATCTATTTTGCGGAAAGGAATCTCTATGCAAAATATGGTCAACATTTAGTTAAGGATACTTTTATCGCCATGGAACACGGACCGGTTCCCTCTCATCTTTATGATGCCTTGAAATTAATGAATGGCAAGGGAAACAATAAGGATGTCAAAGCTATTAGCGATTCTTTGTTACCTGCTGGTGGGGAATGCGCTTGGTTTTTTGTGAAAGCTGGCGAAAAGCCTGACTTGGACGAATTGAGTAAAGCTGAGATAGAAGCGTTGGATGCTGCCATTGATAAATACAAAGATATGGATACCAAGACTTTGTCTGAGCTATCTCATGATTCTGCCTGGCATGAGGCATGGGATAAGAATCATAATGCTGTTATGACCTCTCTGAATATTGCAAAAGCAGGTGATGCTTCTAATGAGTTTTTAGAGTATCTCCAGGAACAGGAATTTATAGATTCTATTTTGGAGGCTTAGGCTATGGTGAACTTCAAAGAATTGCTGGGAAATAATAATCAGCTTCAAAACTTGCTCCTTGATACAGTTGAGGAAGGTGAAGTTTATCGTCTTTGTATGACAAAAGAAGAAGGTATTATTCCTAAAAATAAAGGAGATGAAGGGAGAAAGAAGTTCTTTGTAGTTGTGGGTAAAGACCAAGAAGGAAATGCGATTGGTTTTGTACTTATCAACTCAGAAATCAATAAGCACCTTCCTGAAAGTAGAAGGAAATTGCACTATTTATTGAAGGCTTCTGAGTATGAGTTTTTGGGTGACCAAGATAGATTTGTCGATTGCTCTGATTTTAAAAGAATTTCAAAGGAACGATTTGCAGAATTGTTTTCAATAGATAAGATGAAGGGAAAAATTAATAAGAATGATTTGGTAGAAATAAAAAAGGCCATTTGTTCTTATGAGAATGTTTCCATGAAGTTGTTGAAACGTTTTGGATTGACATAACTGGGAAATTTATTGTGATTTTCTTGGTGGTTTCGTAGAAAAAGCGTAACTTTGCGACATTATTAAACGTTTAAAATGAAAGGTTATGGCATTAGAAATAAGAAGTATTCCTGTTTTGACAGGTGAGACTGCAGAACGGTTTGTTCGTGAGGCTGAGGAGAATGAGCGCAATCCACAAAGGAGAAAATTAGTCTTTTCTTTTGAGGATATTGATCGCATTATGGAACGTTCACGTAAATATATGAAAGAACATGGAGGAAAAGGACCTTTTGCAAAATAGTTGTGGGGACTTTCCATATTCTGTTACAACTCAGGGTGAGCTGGAAAGTTTTAGTTGCGGAGATAAGGACTTGGATGATTTCTTTCATCAAGACGCA
>NZ_JBBNGE010000083.1:0-8730 GCF_040095255.1 Segatella sinensis
ACCAAGGGCAGCATGTCAACCCTCGACTTGCGAGGCATAGAAGATGGCAAGATAGCCTGTGCCGACAGGCTCTTCGAACAACTCTCAGGTTCGGGCATCTACTATCATAAGGTAACCAACTACGACGACTTGATGGAATGGGTGAAATAATTCTTAATGTTAAATGTTAAGTGTTGAATGTTGAATGTTAAGCAATAGGACATGGAACAGCCGATAATGACTGCCATCATAAAAAGATATACATAAAAATAAAGTTTAACATGAAATCCTTGCAAAAATCAACTTTTATATTTACCTTTGTATAAGTAATTAGTTTTAAAAACATAAGATTATGACAAACAATGAATTGATACTCGCCCAACTGATGAGGGCGATGATAAAGTACGATATCACCTTCCGCGGCCATGTATTCCGCTCGGAGTCAGCCATCAGAATGCTGAATGATATGTGGGAGTTGGAATACCAACCATAGCCTTGGCTGTCATCACAACCCTGGCATCCTTGGGCAACCAGGCAGATACCGGTAAGATATTCCGCCACGCCATCACCTACACCCTGCTCACGACGATAGCAGCTGCGGCAGTGGGACTGGTGCTCTACAACATCGTTTCTCCAGGCAATTTACCTACAGCCTTGGTACAGAGCGGAATGGCAGATGTTCCCCAAAAGCTGGGAGAAACCAGCTATTATGACCATATTCTCGGAGTAATCCCCAACAACATCATCAAGCCGTTTGCCGAAGGAAATGTACTCTCCATCCTGATTTTGGCGGCAGCTGCAGGCATTGCCTTAACCAAAATGCCATCAAGCGATAAGAAAGAAGTCGTGATGAAAGGATTGTTTGGATTGCAGGATCTGCTCTTCATGCTGATTCATGGATTAATCTGGGCTCTGCCTCTGGGTATCGTTGCCTTTGCAGCACAACTCTCAGCCCAGTTCTCTGCGGGTATCGTGATGGCTTCTCTAGGAAAGTACGTAGCGGTTATCCTGGGAGGTAATGTCATTCAATTCTTCATCATCCTTCCGCTCTTCCTCTTGGCAAGAGGCTTGAACCCAGTGCGTACACTGGGCAAGATGATGCCGGCAGTATTAATGGCTCTGTTTACAAAGAGTTCGGCTGCTACGTTGCCGGTGACGATGCAGACAGCAGAAGATAGACTGGGAGTTTCCAATCAGGTTTCCCGCTTCGTATTGCCTATCTGTACTACCATCAACATGAATGGCTGCGCTGCGTTTATCCTCGTAACCTCCTTGTTCCTGATGCAGAATGGAGGAATGCCCTTACCTTGGACTACGATGATTCTCTGGCTCTTCATTTCAGTTATCTCAGCAGTGGGTAATGCAGGAGTGCCGATGGGATGTTATTTCCTTACCCTATCTCTGATGTCCGGTATCAATGCTCCTATCGGCATCATGGGCATCATCCTGCCAATCTATACCATTATCGACATGGTAGAGACGGCAGAGAATGTATGGTCAGACTCCTGTGTCTGCGCCATGGTAGATAAGGACTTGAAAGACCAGTAAATATAAATAAACACCTAGCATATAAAATAGAACATCAGCCTGTGGTGATGAGGCTCAGGGGAGGTTGTCTATCCACGGACAATCTCCCATAAGCCAGGATACCACCCTATTTACTCCGCTTCTATCTTCCAATCTGTAATATTATGCGTTGCCACATCAAAGTTAACCCCAACCTTTACGATTGGTAAGCCGCTTAAAGCGAAGCGCTTAGGATATTCCTTAAGATCGATCTGCTTCATCGCTGCATCAGCATCCTTATTGAGCTTCAACTCAAAAAGATAAAGATGGGTAGCTGTTCTCAATACCATATCCACCCTTCCCGATGGAGTGCGAACTTCTACATCTACATAATTATCAAGAATAGAGAATATCACATACATCATCTGCTGATAATGTCCCTCAGAGTCAACATTGTTGCAATACGGAACCGTGGCCAGATAAGCCTGAAGCATCTGCATGGCTCCATCCATATCGTTGCGACGGATAAGAGCTGACATCTTGGCAATGGTCGTAGTTCCCTTCACCGTATTCATACCTATATAATTAGGTAAGAGACTACGGTATAGCCCTACCCGAATCTCCTTGTTAGGAATATCCAGGGTATAGAGTTCCGTCTCCGGATCGTACCCCTTAATGGTGATGTAACCACTCTGATACAATAAAGGCATAACAGATGACATACCTTCTGTTGGTGCATCAAACTCCGACTGGTCGGCTTCACAACTACCAATCTCCGATGGCATAACCTGGAATTTCTTGAGCATTTCTATCAGATAAGTTGGCGTGCCTGAAGAGAACCAATAATAATCCAACTTACTTTTTGCCATGGCATTCAGCAAGCTATATGGATTAAATATATCAGGTGACTGGGCAGCAAAATGATAACCATCATAAAACTCTCGCAAGGATTCAAGCATCTGCTCTCTACTCTTGCCCATTTTCTCCGCCAACACATCAACATTCGCAGACATCTGTGTTTCCAATTCTTCTCTGGTAATACCACAGATTCCTGCATATTCATCATCCATACTTATATTCGTAATGTTATTCAGTTCACTAAAGATACTCAATTGCGAGAACTTCGTAATACCGGTCAGGAAGACAAAACGGAGCATTGGTTCACAATCCTTCAACGGACTATAAAAATTGCGCATCACATTGCGAAGCACCGGCAAGTTAACATCGCTATGAACAACGTCAAGAAGAGGTGCATCATACTCATCAATCAGTACGACAACCTGCTTACCTGTCTTTTCATAAGCAGTCTGGATGAGCGAAATGAGACGGTCGTTCGCATCAACTGCAGGAGATGTAATACCCCATACCTTTTCCTGCTCAGCAAGTCGCCTTCCCAAATATCTTTCCAGCTGGTCTTTCTCCATGTGCTTACCTCCTGCCATACTGAAATGCAGTACAGGATATTCCGTCCACTCATTTTCCAGCTTTTCGATGGCTAATCCTTTGAACAGTTCCTTTTTGCCTTGAAAATAGCTTTTGAATGTTGAAACAAGCAATGACTTTCCGAAACGGCGCGGACGACTTAAAAAGAAATGCTTGCCACCGCTATGAGTCATGCGATAGACATATTCCGTCTTATCTACATACAGAAGATTCCGAGTGATTATTTCCTCGAATGTCTGGATTCCTACTGGATATAATTTCAATTCTGCCATTGTTCTGTCTTTTAAGTTTCCGGTGATAACAACCTATCAGCCTATTCAACTGCAAAACTAATCATTTTTTCCGTAATCACCAAACATTTCTGCCAGAATCTACTCTTGGGTATTAAATAAGTAATCGAATCTCTATGGAAAACTCTTATTTGAATTACAAAATCATTTCTCCTTTCACAGCACCCGCAATATATTGACATTCACATACTTAAGTGTGAAAGTATTTTTATCGATGCCGCTTCACATCACTTGCAACAAGAGTAAACGATGGAACTGAGAACAGCAAATGAAGGTAAAGTTCATTTGCTGTTCCAAAATTAGCTATTTTACTGAATAAACTCCTCCTTCACATTGAAACAAGGGCAATCTTTGGCGGCAAACTCATTGTGGCCATGAACCGTCGCCTCGGGATATTCCTCCTTCAGCTGCTCAATCAGCGCTTTCAGCGCCGCCTTCTGCTGTGGGGTTCGGGTATCCTTCGGCTTGCCATCCTTGGATAGACCGCCGATGTAGCATACTCCGATACTCACGGTGTTGTGACCCTTGCAGTGGGCGCCCACCTCTTCTACTGATCTGCCCACGTGGATGCTTCCGTCACGGTAAATCACGAAATGATAACCGATGCAGAAAAAGCCACGCTCACGATGCCAACGGTCGATGTCGGCTACGGTGTAGTCGCGACCTTCTCGGGTCGCACTACAATGAATGATGATTTCCTTAATCTTACGCATAATGTATAAATTAATATGTACAATATAATTACTGGATAGTATGATTGAGATTATTATTAGGAAGCACAATCATATACTCCTTAGGAATCTCGTCTTTCCCCCAGTCCTTGATAACCAACGTTACTTGCTCCTTCACCTGCAAAGCATCGCTGATCATGTCGCAAAATTCCTGGAACTTCTCCTCGTTATAAGCCACAAGTCCCGTTTTCAACGACTTGCCCATCACGATGCTTCCATACTTCAAGGCAAGCGGTCCAAAGCCTGGCGTAATATAAGGCTTGCGAAGCACAGGCGTCTTCGACACCCGACCTTTCTCCTGCAGAATCGCAGGCATGGTTCTAACCTCCTCTACAATCTCAATCTTGAACTTCTTCTCCTCCTTCTTGCCGTTGTCCTTGTTCTTCTCTTTTTCCCCTTCCGTCTCCTTGATTTCCACCTCTATCTTCTTTTGGAATCTGATAGGTACGGGTGCAACCTTATAACGGCCTGCAGCCATGTATTTCTTAGGATGTTCTACGGTGCCACTGAAAAATACTCCGTTGATAACCAATGTGCCATCCACACTCCATGGAGTGAAGCGACGGCGAAATATAACGATGTTCATAATGATGATATTTTTAGAAAATTAATACTTGTGGGCAGGTCATTAAGGGGGTTGGTGTATTGAAAAACCAAAATGACCCGAAATGACCTTGACCCGAAATGACCCGTTTGTACGGTAGATGAAACTCTTTATACGGTGGATGAAAGTTTCTGATAACGCATATCTGGCAGCACCACTATCAAGCCCTGTCGCTTCCAGTTCTTCAGCATCTGCTTCACCGCCTCAAGAGTCGTGTTTGCACCCTTCACAGAAATGCTCTGCTGCTGTGCCTGCTCGAAAGAGAAAGTTGTGTCCAAACGTTCGAAGATAGAGTCGTTTTTGCCTCGATGTGTGCGATCATACGGCATCTGTCCGCAATAGTCTCTCGAAGAGAAAGCGTCCTCAATGCGACTACGGAAGAAGTAGAGCGCATTGTCCAACTGGTAATCTGCAAGAACATTGAACACTGCGAGCATGGTAGGCGTCTGCATCTTGATTATCAAATCCTTCCAAAGCCCAGGATTCTGCTTCAACAGCTTCTCTGCACCCTGGAACCCGTGCTTCTGAATCAACGTCTCTGCTACCTTGCAGAGCATGATGCAGGTCATCATTCTCATCGTGGTAGGACAGATACGGAAACGCTGACGGGCTTTCACCTTGTCATCATTCTTCATAGTCTCCAGGCGAATCTGTTCCAGCCACTCCCTACCCTTGGCTTCCAGCTTAGGAAGCACCACGTCGCCTTCCATCAGAGGCAGCAGATGGGCAACCTGGATGATGCGGTCACGCTGGCGATCGGTAAGCACATACAGATTATCCGTAAGCGGAGTAAACGTATTGTCCGGGGTGCGAGCCACGGTAATACGGCTCTGGAAACCATCCGTATAATTGTTTACCACACGATAAAGCGCATCAGGCGTTCCACACATCACTACATTCCATAACAGTCTGTCTATATGTACATTTACAGCTTCTGCACTTCTAGCCTCACGCTCATAGCTAGTGCCATCATACGCCTGACGGAGCATTACAGAGAAGTCGCTCATCGCCGACTTCCACTTCTGCGCCACGGTGTCAGCTTCCGGGGTAAACGAGAAGGCGTGCTTGCCTTCGGTATTAGCCAGACGTTCGGCAAGATTTGCCACGGTATTGTTAAGTGTCAGACATCTTACAGGCAGTTTCGGCTCTTCCGGCTGCTCCTTCTTGTTCTTCGCCGCACGCTTCTTGGCTCTCCATTCATCCTCCTTCTGCTGATACATTTTATCCATATCTTTTATCTCCGAAGTCCAAGCATCAATCACGGGGTCGATGCTTCCCTTGCCTGAAGCGAAATCACCGGCGATATAAGAAATGAGGTTCAGCGAGTTCATCTTGCCGTGAACAGAGACCTTGACGCCAGTAGCCAGCATTCCGATTGCCGGGCAAATGGCGGTAATCACGGGCATTGCCAGGGGTGGTCCTACGGCATTGATAGAATCACGCACACCTTGCGGCATCTTAGGCAAAGCATTGAAATAGAACATTTCGTCCTTGGCATTAGCCTCGTCCAGCGCATTCACCAGAGCCTCGCTTTCTGCATCAGCAGTAGCATTCGAAGCACCCTGTTTCAGCTTTTCCTGTCGCAGAGCGGCAAGCACATCTTTCAGTCGCTTAGGCATTTGGGTGATTTTCTCGTTCAGTGCCGAGTTGATGCAAGCCATCTTCTCCTGCTCAGGGAAACCATCGTAGCAGGGAATGATCTGAGCCATCAGGCTTCGGTCGAAGCCACAGATGTGGCGCAGGTTCACGGCAAGCTCGAAGGTCAAAGTGTTGCGGTTGGAGCGAACTGGCTCATGACCGTCATTATACATCTGCCACCACTTCGAGATGATTTCGGAATACGGGATTCCGAGGTAATCATTGCTGGATGATGAAGAGGATGAAGAAGAAGAAGCAGAAGCAGGCTGAGCCTGATTCTTAGAAGGATTCTGACGATTCTGAGAGGCTTGACCCTTTTGAGAATTCTTCTGATTTCCCAGATTCTTCTGACTCTGATTCTGATTTTCCAAATTCTCCTGATTTTCAAGAGATTTCTGATTCTCCTGATTTTCAAGATTTTTCTGAGAATTCAAAGCCTTCTCTTCAACATTCTCCAGCCAAGGTTTGTAATGCTTGTTAACCTTGTGCGCCCCCGGAGGAAGCTCCTCTTGCCCATACTTCTCACGCTCTTCGAGCACCTTGCCTTCAGCTGCCACGGCAGCCTCCTCATAACTATCCTTGAAGAGCTCAGGCGAAAGATAAAGCAAGTCTTCTGCATCAGCCGAAGTCGTGAAATAGACACGATTAATATCGTGAGCCGAAGTATCCATCTCGCACTCCAGCATCTTGGCGATTCTTACCTGGTTCTCCAGAATGGTCTTACCCATCTCTCGCTTGCAAACCGCATGACCACCTTGTCGTGCGCTGCGTTCCAGCATCAGCAGACCATATTTCTCAGGCTCCTGCAGCATCAGCTTAGCCGCCTTCTCGAAATCCTGCTTATCGTCCAAATCGAAGCCGAAAGCCCGGCTTGGCAGCTTCATACCCTTCACTACCCCTTGCGGATAATGTCCGGAATAATTAAACTGCACCAGTCTTCGCTTCGCCCCGTCGTTTCCTTCGCGAGCCAGTCGCAGATTAGCTTTCTGCTCATAGCTTCCACGAATCAACTTGTATTCCTCTTCCGAGGTGATGGAGCGGGCAACCTTGTGCCCGTTCTCCACCCTAATTAAATAGCAACTCATCTATCTTCTATCGCTTCAACTGATAATCCACCACTGCATCCGCAGCCTCTTCCGCCTCCTTCACCAGAGCGCTGCCGATATTGATTCCCTCATCGCAGAACACCTTCAAGGTGAGCTGGATGGCTCCATCCTTTGTCTTGCTCACACGACCGTGCGCCAATTTTCTGATTAGTTCCGACTGCGAGCGGACTCGTGGTTTAACCACGAAATCAAAAGTACCATCCGTCAACTGCTGGGCAACGCCCTGTGATCGGAATCCCGGCACCTTCTCTCCCGTCCCATGTTCGTTAGGCGCAAAGAGGAAACACTTGCTCTCATCGTAGAAAGCCATACCACCCAGCTGCACATGCTGGCTACCATTATTCACCTGCTGGCCTTTAGCCTGCTGATTGTTTACATTTTTCTTCATATTCTGAATTGTTTTGCGAGAAGAAACGTGTGGATTTTTGCGCGCTTTACCATGGAAGATCCTCCGCAGTCCCAACTCAGTTAATAACTAAAACTACTTTTTATCCCTTCAGCTTTTCGATATCCGTAACGAGGATATCCTGATAAACCTGCCCATTATACTCACGAGCCGTGAATCGGAGCGTTACCGCTACCAGTGCTCCCGGAGCAAACTTACACTGCGCCATATTGCCCAGCATAGCCGCAGCATATTGGTTCTCGTACTTGCCGCCCATCTCCTGCAATACGATGTTGCACTTCATCATCTGACCGCTCTCGCTCTTCTGGCTCTGCACAGCGAAAGCCTCGCCCTGCTTCACCACTCTCATAATCTGAGTATTCATATTATAAAGTAGTCGTAAGTTGTTTCAAGATCACCAAAACATTTCGGCGTTGTCTTGTTTCTTCGACGCTGCAAAAGTACTGCGGAAAACAAGGCAAAACAATCCTTTTCCCACAACTTCCCCGAAAAACCCTCGATTTTGGGAAAAATCGGGCTTTTCTTGGGAAAAAGTAAGAAGAAAAAGAAAAAGGAAGTTAAAAAGTAAAGAAAATCAAAAAATCACTCCTCTTTTCCCCCAAAAATCCCTCATTTTTTCCCAACGTTGGGAAAAATCTTGGGAATCTTGGGAAAAATTGCTCATAAAAATAAGAAAAGCACCTCCTTCACCATCCATGAAGAAGATGCTTTTAACAAAAGCAACCAAAGTTACCCAAATATATTATTCCCAATGCTAGTAACACTATCTATGTACTATTAAATTAATGAAGCTGTTTCAATTCTTCTTCTGTCAATCCGGTAGCCTGCATGATTTGTGACCAAGACATTCCCATTGACAACAAGTTGCGGGCTACTTCCACTCTACCCTTAGCTATTCCCTTTTCCTCGCCTTCAATATACGAGCCATAAAGGCCGGAGTAATAATCATCTGACAGTATCGGCGAATCGGTACCACTGTAGCGCATGAATCGGTACCATCATAGCACTGCATTCGGTACCATCGTAT
>NZ_JBBNGE010000084.1:0-8333 GCF_040095255.1 Segatella sinensis
GGCAAAATCCTGGGCAACTTTTTGTTGCTCAGGCACTTATAAATAATGTTAAACTATAGTGTTGCGGAATTAAGGATATAGAAAAAATCTGCAAGAAAATCATCTTTCTTGCCTCGTAAGGTCTTTAAAGCCTTGGAAATCTGATGTTCTACGGTCTTTTCCGACAGGTTGAGTTCTTCGGCAATCTCCCGATAAGTCATACCGTCACGCTTGCTCATCAGGAAGATTTCCCTGCATCGTTCGGGCAATAGCTCGATAGCCGTCCACAGTTCTGCCTCCCGGAAAGAACTTTCCTGTGCCTGGTCATCAGAAATTGTGCCGCTCAAGTCAGAAGGAGAAATCTCCGTATCTATCGGAGACTGGCGGCGCAAACGGTCGATTCAGGCATTGCGCACAGAGGTATATAAGAAAGCCTTGATGTTTTCCGGCATGATGTTCCTACTTATCAATTTCACAAAACAATCCTGCACCACGTCTTCAGCCTCATCGATATCATGCAGATAATGAGTGGCATAAAGACATAGCGGACGATAATAGTGCTGAAATATCAAGTCTATCTCTTGCATAAACCTTCTCTACCTAAACTAAACTCTTATATAACAAAATAACCCTTCAAATCCGCAAAGACCTGAAGGGTTATTTCATTATCTGTTGTCCCAGGCGGATTCGAACCACCACTGACAGAACCAAAAACTGTAGTGCTACCATTACACCATAGGACAAGCAAATCGGATGCAAAGGTAGTGGATTTTTTCTCCACTACCAAATATTTTCAATACTTTTAACGATTACTTAACGGTAATCAAGAAGTAGTTCTTCTTACCTTTCTGAACCAAAAGATACTTGCCGTCAATCAGGTCATCAGCAGTTACAACCTGGTCGAAAGCAGCGAGTTTCTCCTTGTTGAGAGAAACGCCACCACCCTTAACGAGCTTGCGCATCTCGCTCTTGCTTGGGAAGATCTGCATACCCTCCTGATTGAAGAGATCTACGGCTGTACCACCGAGCAGGTTCTTGTCGAGGTCGTAGTGAGGAACATTGGCGAATACATCGTTCAATGTAGCCTCATCGAGCTGTGCCAGATTCTCCTTGGTAGCCTTACCGAAGAGGATGTTGCTGGCTGCGATAGCCATATCCAAGTCCTCCTGTGAGTGAACCATTACGGTAACCTCCTCAGCCAGACGCTTCTGGAGTACACGGCGACCAGGATCCTGCTTGTGCTCCTCTACGAGGGCATCGATAGTCTCCTTGTCGAGGTCGGTGAAGATCTTGATATACTTCTCAGCATCATCATCGCTTACGTTCAACCAGAACTGGTAGAAAGCATAAGGAGTTGTGCGGTTGCGATCCAACCAGATGTTACCACTCTCTGTCTTACCGAACTTCTTGCCGTCTGCCTTGGTAATCAAAGGACAAGTGAGGCAGAAGCACTCTGCATCGTTACCCAATGTGCGGTGAATCAACTCAGTACCGGTAGTCATGTTACCCCACTGGTCATTACCACCCAACTGGAGGCGCACGCCATACTTCTCATACTGATAGAGGAAGTCGTAGCCCTGGAGCAACTGATAGGTGAACTCTGTGAAAGACAAACCGTCACGAGCCTCACCGTTCAAGCGCTTCTGCACGCTATCCTTAGCCATCATATAGTTGACTGTGATGTGCTTACCTACCACTCGCGCAAAGTCGAGGAAGGTGAAGTCCTTCATCCAGTCGTAGTTGTTAACCAACTCTGCCTTGTTAGGCTCATTGCCATCGAAGTCGAGGAACTTAGATACCTGCTTCTTGATAGCTTCCTGGTTATGATAGAGAGTCTCAGAGTCAAGCAGATTACGCTCCTGGCTCTTGCCAGAAGGGTCACCAATCATACCTGTAGCACCTCCCACGAGGAGATAAGGCTTATGGCCACAACGCTGCAAGTGACGCAACATCATGATACCGCAAAGGTGACCGATGTGCAGAGAGTCTGCAGTAGGGTCTGTTCCGAGATAGGCAGACACCATGTGGGTGTTAAGGTATTCCTCAGTACCTGGCATAATCTGTGCCAGCATACCACGCCATTTCAATTCTTCAACAAAATTTTTTGCCATCGAATGTGATTTCTTTATATATTATATAATATGTATAAGGGGCCCAGCGAAACAGCCGGAAACTTACGGCACGGGATCATAGCCCGAACCACCCCAAGGGTTGCATCTCAAGATACGCCATATTGCCAAAGCCAGCCCCTTGAAAGGTCCATGCTTCCGTATGGCTTGCCTGGCATATTCAGAGCAAGTTGGCTGAAAGCGGCATGATGGCGGTGTATAGGGAGTGATGCACTTCTGATAGAACAGGATAGGAAGTACCAACAGCCAGGTCA
The DNA here is from genome assembly GCF_040095255.1 of Segatella sinensis. NCBI lineage: Bacteria > Pseudomonadati > Bacteroidota > Bacteroidia > Bacteroidales > Prevotellaceae > Segatella > Segatella sinensis. Next base: position 2,363 of record NZ_JBBNGE010000084.1, read on the forward strand.
GTACTTTTACGATTCCATGCCAGACGATATGCAGATACTTCATAGTTTCTCTACCAATCGTTGCAGGTTCTTGTTCATCTTGGCATTCAGCTCAGCCGAATCGTGCAGTTTGCCATCCTGCCAGATGACGGCAAGCAGCAGCTGCTTGTCGGGCATCTGTGCCATACGCTCCATCAGCTCATGCTTCTGGGTGCGGTAAGCTTCACGGATCTGTCTTTTCACCCGATTGCGTTTCACGGCTCTCTTGAAGAATCGCTTCGACACGCTTACCATCAGTTCTACAGAAGCACTCTGCTCATCAGTCTTGTCAACAACAAGATACACCATCTTCAAGGGCCAAGCCGTCATAACATGGGCTTTACCGCTAAAGAGCTGGTCTATGAGCGTCTGCTTGCATAGGTGCTCTCTCTTTCCGAAAGTGTTATCTGTTTCTGTCAACATCATATAGTTTCTTATTTATTGTTTCGCTTCAGATAATCCTTCAGCGCTCCAGTCATGGATGGGAACTCCTTGGTAGGAGCCTCCAAGTCGATGCGAAGACCTTCGTCAGTTACAGTCTTCATGGTTGCCGGACCGAAAGCACCGAGAGCAATCTTGCCCTGCTCAAACTTAGGGAAGTTCTTCTTCAGGGCTTTTACTCCTGTAGGACTGAAGAAAATCATCATATCATAGTCGAACGACTTGATTTCTTCCTCTGTGAAGTCATTGCTTATCGTGCGATACATCACGCACTCAGTATGATTCAGCTTCTTCTCGTCGAGAAGGTTCTTCACATCATCATTGTGCACACTACTCAGTGGAACGAGATATTTCTCTCCTTTATGACGACTCATCTGTGCCATCAATCCGTCGATCTTGCCAGTATCACCGAAGAAGACCTTGCGCTTACGATACTGTACATACTTCTGGATATAGAGTGCGATGGTTTCAATAACACAGAAATACTTCATATCCTCAGGAATGGTAATACGCATCTCCTTGGCTAATTTGAAGTAATTGTCCACTGCATGGCGAGATGTAAAAACGACTGCAGTATAGTCTAACAGATTAATCTTCTGCTGACGGAATTCTTTCGCTGTAAGTCCCTCAACCTTAAAGAATGGGCGGAACACACATTCTACGCCGTACTCCTTCTCGATATCATAGTAAGGAGATTTCTCACTTGCCGGTTTTGGCTGAGAAACTAAAATTTTTTTAATCATCTTGTCTTAAAAGTTTATTTTCAAATAATGACTGATTAATACGAGTCCACCCCAAAGGGCAGACAGAGGTACTACTTCAAGGGCACAAAAGTACAAAATTATCTGCAAAAACAAGCCATTTCTTTTAAAAAATATAAGATAACTCTTATAAAATGACAATATTTTCACCAATACAAGTACAATTATGGTATATATCACTGCTACCTGGAGCGATAAGTCGAAGTAAGACAGGAGCATAACTACCGGAAACAGCAGTACTCCCTCACAGGATAACAGGAAGAGATACGCCTTGAGCCATTGTTCATTTTTTTTCTTGTCGAAGAATACCAGACCCGCTATGGTATAGAGCAAAGCCTTGATCAGGCAATAGCTCATCACATATCCGGCATAGATACAGATTACCCAATTCTGCTCGATGGTAAACGTATCGCTGATGGATGCCTTCGAGTAGAAGAAGTATCCGAGTGCCACCAGCAGGCAGGTCTGCAATACAAAGAAGAACTGGAAGCGAACCTCCGAACTCGTCTCCGTAATCACCGTAGTTCCCTCTCGCTGAACGCGGAAGAAGGCCTTTGCCTGGCGGAAAACGAAATGCTTCGACTTGGAGAATGCAATACATGCCAACACAAAGCACAAAAGCAGCAACGAGGTAATGAAGTTGTCGCCCGCCACCGTATAAGGCACCGGATCACCCGCCACACCCAGTCTTCCACCTCTTAGCTCAGGATGGAAGAGCGAGTCTTTCGAGAAGAACGACTCACGATAGTATTGTGGCAAGCTCACATCTCTGAAACTCTTGCCTGCCTTGTGTCCAGGCAGATGCAGGGTATCGGGCATCCCGCTCCAGTGAGTAATCTCACAGGGTTTGACGTGCGCCCTGATCATGGAATCCTGTTGGGCAGGGGTCGCATTCTTAGGCAGCCAACTCAGCACCTGTTTAGGTGTGAGTTGGCTGCTATGTTTTTGCTGGACAGATTGCTGCTGTAATTCAGCTTCAATCTCCAGACCTGTATGTATCGAATCTGCTTGCTGCACCATTCTTTTCTATCGATTTCCTAAGAAACCGCTCTCTTATTGTTATTCGTTCCTTAAAGACCGAAAGCCTTCTTGATTTCATCTACCTTATCGAGCTTCTCCCATGTGAAGAGCTCTACCTTCATGGTCTTTGCTTCGTGATAACGGCTGGTGAAGGTCTTCTCCACTACCTCGTTCTTACGACCCATGTGTCCGTATGCGGCAGTTTCAAAGAACATTGGCTGACGCAACTTCAACTGGCGCTCGATAGCCTTTGGACGGAGATCAAACATCTCGGCAATCTTCTTGGCAATCTCGCTGTCGGCCATATTCACATGGCTTCTGCCATAGGTATTTACGTAGATGCTTACAGGCTCTGCCACGCCGATAGCGTAACTTACCTGAACCAACATCTCGTCTGCCACGCCGGCAGCTACCATGTTCTTGGCGATGTAACGGGTTGCATAAGCTGCAGAACGGTCCACCTTACTAGAATCCTTGCCAGAGAAGGCACCACCACCGTGAGCACCCTTGCCACCGTATGTATCTACGATGATCTTACGGCCGGTAAGACCTGTATCTCCATGAGGACCACCAATTACGAACTTACCGGTAGGGTTTACGAAGTACTTGATGTCGTCGTTGAAGAGAGCCAATACCTTATCGCTCAAGTGAGTCTTTACTCTTGGAATCAGGATATTGATCACATCCTCACGAATCTTTGCCAACATAGCATCATCATCGTCCTCGCCATTTGACTTCTTGATGAAGTCATCGTGCTGGGTAGAAAGCACGATGGTATCGATGCGCTGTGGGATATTATCGTCTGAGTACTCGATGGTAACCTGGCTCTTAGAGTCTGGACGAAGATAAGTCATCACCTTACCCTCCTTGCGGATATCAGCAAGCACACGCATGATGAGCTGTGCCAGGTCGAGTGATACAGGCATGTAGTTTGCGGTTTCGTTTGTAGCGTAACCGAACATCATACCCTGGTCGCCAGCACCCTGATTCTCATCCTCCTCACGGCTTACACCGCGGTTGATGTCATCACTCTGCTCGTGGATGGCAGTGAGCACGCCACAAGAGTCACCGTCAAACTGATACTCGCTCTTGGTATAACCGATCTTCTTGATGGTCTTGCGGGCGATAGTCTGCAAGTCAACATATACATTAGAGCGAACCTCGCCCATGATTACTACCTGACCAGTAGTACAGAAGCTCTCGATAGCGCAGTGAGCATGGTCATCGTATGCCAGGAACTGATCGAGCAAAGCATCTGAAATCTGGTCGGCCACCTTATCTGGATGTCCTTCAGAAACTGATTCTGATGAAAACAAATATGCCATATTTTTCCTTTATTTTCTGTTATTAATTGATGTTCTTTATTTTGCGGCTGCAAAGTTACACATTTTTTTTCAGATTCTGCCATATTCAGCCGAAAAATAGAGCAAATACAGCCGAATAATCCTCCTTTTGTAGCTGAATCATAACCATTTACTCTTTCCTGTGCCTGATATTGCGTGGATGATGGTATAAGATGGCATCCCTGAGGTCGGAAGTTTCGATATGCGTATAGATTTCCGTGGTTCCGATGTCCTCGTGTCCCAACAGTGCCTGAATCACTCTCAGGTCGGCTCCACCCTTGAGCAGAGCGGTGGCAAAACTGTGTCTCAGCGTATGGGGCGAAATGGTTTTCTTGATACCCGCATCCTGTGCCGCATTCTTGATCATGATGAGAATCATCACACGGGTAAGATGGGCACCTCTGCGGTTCAGAAAGACATAATCTTCCTCTCCGGGCTTGATCTTCATGAGATTGCGGTCGATGTACCACAGGTGAATTTCCTTCAATGCCCTGTCAGAGATAGGCACCAGCCTCTCCTTCCTTCCCTTTCCCAGAACTCTGATAAACTTATCCTCCTCAAAGATCTGACTGATCTTGAGATTCACCAGTTCCGTAACACGCAGTCCGCAGGAGAAAAGGGTTTCGATGATAGCCTTGTTGCGCTGCCCTTCCCATTTCGAGAGATCGATGGCTGCCTCCAGCATATCCACCTCCTCTACAGAGAGATATTCCGGCAAATGTTCGCCTATCTGCGGCGAAGGCAACAGTTCGGTAGGATCATCCTTGATATAGCCGTCGGTCACCAGATAACGGTAGAAGGAGCGCACCCCACAGAGGATGCGTGCCTGTGAGCGGGCAACGATGCCATTGTCGTGAAGACTTGCCGAGAAGTTCTCCAGATTTTCCAGCTTCATATCAACCAGTGCCACATCGTTCTGGCGGGCATAATCTATGAGATATTCCAGGTCGTGGCGATATGCCTCAAGCGTATTATACGTATAGTTTCGCTCCAGCTTGAGGTACCTCATATAATTCCTGATGATGTCATTTGCCATTTTCTTATCTAATTTCTTGTCAGTTTCCAATTTTATTATTACCTTTGCATCAGGGTTAGCTATGAGATAGATAACCTATGCATCTGCAAAGATACAAAAAATTAATGATACAGACTTAAAAAATCATGTGATTATGAAGATACAGATTATCAATGGTCCTAATTTGAACCTCCTGGGCGTTCGCGAGCCAGGCATTTATGGCAGCAATTCTTTCGAGAGCTATCTGCCTAAGTTGAAGGCTAAATACCCTGATGTAGAGATAGAATACTATCAGAGCAACATCGAGGGCGAGCTTATCAATAAGTTGCAGGAAGTAGGCTTCACCTACGATGGCGTAGTGCTCAATGCGGGTGCCTACACCCACACCAGCATTGCCTTGCAGGATTGCATCCGCAGCATGAAATGCCCTTGCGTAGAGGTGCATATCTCCAATGTGCACAAGCGCGAGGAGTTCCGCCATCACTCTTACATCTCCTGCGCCTGCCTGGGAGTCATCTGTGGATTCGGTCTGGCTTCCTACGACCTTGCCATCGCAGGAATCTTATCACAAAAGGAAAACGGGGAGTAAGATGACCGAAACAGAATTGATAGACAAATACATCTGCCAACATATTGAGCCAGAAGGAGATTACCTCTATCGCCTCTACCGTGCCACCAATATCCATACCATTCACGGACGTATGGCGAGTGGTCACATCCAGGGCAGATTACTCAAGATACTGGTGCAGATGATTCGCCCCAAGAATATTCTTGAGGTGGGAACCTTCAGTGGCTACAGCGCCATCTGTCTGGCTCAGGGATTGCAGGAAGGAGGCAAGCTCTATACTTTCGAAATCAATGACGAGATGGAAGATTTCACTCGTCCCTGGATTGAGGGTTCAGATGTTGCCGACAAGATTGATTTCCGTATTGGCGATGCCAACGAAGAAGCACCCAAACTGGGGGTGATGTTTGACCTGGCTTTCGTGGATGGCGACAAGCGCACCTATATTGAGACATACGAGATGGTGATGAAGATTCTGAATCCTGGCGGTTATATTCTGGCAGACAATACGCTGTGGGACGGGCACGTCATCGACCCAGCCTACAACCGCGACCATCAGACCAAGGGCATCCGTGCATTCAATGACCTGATTGCCAACGACCCTAGGGTAGAAGTAGTCATCCTGCCGCTGCGCGATGGCTTGACACTCATCAGAAAGAAATAAAAAGAAGGTGTGTCATAAGTCACATCCAATACGCCCTGAAAGGGCAGAAGCACCTAGCCCAGGGCAGCGCCCTGGGTTTTAGAACAAATACAAAAAAGTCGCCCTGAAAGGGCAAAAGCTTTGAAATTGAAAGCTTTTGCCCTT
>NZ_JBBNGE010000085.1:0-8272 GCF_040095255.1 Segatella sinensis
CCAAAAACTGGGTGACAGAACGAACCAAAACACTCAAACAAGTGAGTTAATATTGGAACATAGAACTGGACACCCTACTTGTTAGTCAATATTTCCAATGGAGAACTTCTCAGGTTTCTTTCCCTTGAAATCCTTGAAATACAGCTTGATTTCCCGCATGTCCTTCTCCACATCACCTGAAGGGATGATCATCTTGGTGCACTGTATCACCTTCTTCTCGTAATCCACGCCGTAGAGTAGGATAGGGATGCCTGCCTTGAGGGCGATGAAATAGAATCCCTTCTTCCATTCCGGGTTGAGCGAGCGGGTACCTTCCGGGGTGATGCAGAGACCGAAACTCTCGCGTTTCTTAGCCTCTTCGGCCAGGTTGTCGGTCATGCTGGTATGCTTGCTTCTCCACACCGGTACGCCTCCCATCTTTCTGAAGATAGGCCCCAGCGGCCAGAAGAACCATTCCTTCTTCATCAGGAAATTGCTCTTGATGTTCTCAGCTCTGGAGTAGAGCTGTCCTATCAGGAAGTCCCAGTTGCTGGTGTGTGGTGCAAGACAGATGATGTACTTCTTGGGAAAGTCGATGGTTATTTCCTTCTTCCATCCCATTCGCTTGTATAATATCCACTGACAGATGTCCTTGATCATTGCTTCTTAATCTATTATCTATATATTATATAGGTATAATGGATGTTCTTCTCCGTTTCCCGGGGCTTATCCCATGTTGGAGATCTGGTCGATAATCTCGCTCACCTGCTTGTTGAAGTCATGAATCAGGTTCTGATAGTATGTACCTGGCTTCATGCCTGGCTCTGGGTGAGAAACGCGCTTGATGAAGTCGCTATTGACCATTACGATAGATGAAAGGATGCCATCTACGTCCTCCTGAGAAGGGTTTCCATTGTACAAAGACGCAGCTACAGTCTCAGCGAAAAGCTCGCTGGTAATGTAGTTGATAGTGCGTTTTAAATCTCTTTTGCTAGCCATAATTCTTATTTCTAAATTAATAATTGGTTAAAAACATTGGTTCAAAGATAATCATTTTCTTTGGAAAAGCAATAGAAAATCAAAAAAAATATCGATATTAACTCATTTTTAGCATTTTTCTTTCCGTATCTCGTAGAAAAACCTTAAATTTGCAGTGTTTTTGAAGTTTCAACTAATTAAATATTAATAAAAGAATTATGGAAAAAAGTGCATTGCAGATTGCAAGAGCTGCTTATCAGCCAAAGTTGCCAAAGGCGCTTCAGGGTCCTGTAAAGGCAGTTGAGGGTGCAGCAACTCAGTCAGTAGGTAACCAGGAAGAAATCAAGGCTCTCTTCCCTAACACATACGGTATGCCTGTCATTACTTTCGAGGCTGGCGAGGCTCAGGAAATCCCTGCTTTCAACGTAGGTGTTATCCTTTCTGGCGGTCAGGCTCCTGGCGGTCACAACGTGATTTCTGGTCTCTTCGACGGTGTGAAGTCTCTCAACCCAGCTAACAAGCTCTATGGCTTCATCCTCGGTCCTGGCGGTCTCGTTGATCACAACTATATGGAGATTACTCCTGAGCTCATGGACGAGTACCGTAACACTGGTGGTTTCGATATCATCGGTTCTGGCCGTACAAAGCTGGAGAAGGAAGACCAGTTTGAGAAGGGTATTGAGATTCTCCGTGAGCTCGGAATCAAGGCGCTCGTTATCATCGGTGGTGATGACTCTAACACCAACGCCTGCGTTCTCGCTGAGTACTATGCTGCCAAGAAGTATGGCGTTCAGGTAATCGGTTGCCCTAAGACTATCGACGGTGACTTGAAGAACGAGCAGATTGAGACTTCTTTCGGTTTCGATACAGCCTGCAAGACTTACTCAGAGCTCATCGGTAACATCGAGCGCGACTGTAACTCTGCACGCAAGTACTGGCACTTCATCAAGTTGATGGGTCGTTCTGCTTCTCACATCGCTCTTGAGTGCGCACTCCAGACTCAGCCAAACATCTGCTTGATTTCTGAGGAGGTAGAGGCTAAGGAGATGTCATTGGATGATGTTGTTACATACATCGCTACAGCTGTGGCTAACCGTGCTGCTGAGGGCAACAACTTCGGTATTGTTCTCATCCCAGAGGGCTTGATCGAGTTCATCCCAGCTATCAAGAAGCTCATCGCAGAGTTGAACGAGGTTCTTACAGACCCAGCTACAGGCGAGAGCCGTGAGTTTGCCAGCGCTGAGGAGCAGATTGCATTCGTTAAGGGTGCCATCGCTAAGGACAACCTCGCTGTATTGGAGTCTTTGCCAGCTGACGTAGCTCGCCAGCTCTGCCTCGACCGTGACCCTCACGGAAACGTACAGGTATCTCTCATCGAGACTGAGAAGTTGCTCTCTCGCATGGTAGCTGAGAAGTTGGCTGCTTGGAAGAAGGAGGGTAAGTTCGTAGGTAAGTTCTCAGCTCAGCACCACTTCTTCGGTTACGAGGGACGTTGCGCAGCTCCTTCTAACTACGATGCAGACTACTGCTACTCACTCGGTTTCAACGCATCTCGCCTCATCGCTAACGGCAAGACTGGTTACATGTCAATCATCAAGAACACAACAGCTCCTGCTGCAGAGTGGATTGCTGGTGGTGTGCCTATCACAATGATGATGAACATCGAGCGTCGTAACGGTGCCAACAAGCCAGTAATCCGCAAGGCTCTCGTAGAGCTCGACGGTGCTCCATTCAAGTTCTTCGCTTCTAAGCGTGAGCAGTGGGCTAAGGAGACAGCTTATGTATATCCAGGTCCTATCCAGTACTGGGGTCCATCTGAGGTTTGCGATCAGACCACAAAGACTCTCCAGTTGGAGCAGGCTAAGTAATAAGAAATAAATCATATTATTATATGTCAACAAGACGAACGGCTTCTTCACAAAAAAAGAGTACTGTGGCGAGAAGGAAGATTTCTTCTCGGCGTGGGGGCTCTCGTGGCAGAAGGCGTTCGTCTTCTGTTTTTCTGCGTTATCCCCGATTGGCATGGTGGATTGGTGGAACGGCGGTAGTAGTGCTGTATGTTTTTCTGTTCTATCATTTCTTCGTAGGTCCTACCGGTTTCAGATGGCGTGCCCTCTATGGCGATGAGGTGTATCCTGAAGGCTACGAGATTCATGGCATTGATATCTCTCATTATCAGGGCAAGATAGACTGGGAACAGCTCAACAATGCGATGATCAAGGGTTGTCCTGTGCGCTTTGTCATCATCAAGAGTACCGAGGGTTCCAGTCGCCTGGATGAGAATTTCCGCGAGAACTTCAATCAGGCTCGCGATTATGGATTCATCCGTGGCGTGTATCATTTCTGGAGCAATAAATCTACGGCTCGCGAACAGGCGTATTACTTTCTGGAGCAGGTGCATCTTACGGATGGCGATCTTCCGCCCGTACTCGACATCGAGCATAAGCCTGATGACAAGAGTGTTGAGGATTTTCAGCGTGATGTGCTCACATGGCTGCATATCGTAGAGGATAGATATCATGTGAAACCGATCATCTATACCTATTACAAATTTAAGGAGCAGTATCTCAGCGCACCCGTTTTCGATGACTATCCTTACTGGATAGCGCATTATTATGTAGATAAGGTGCAGTACAAGGGCAAGTGGAAGTTCTGGCAGCATACGGATGCAGGAAAGCTTCCGGGCATCAAGGGCTATGTGGATTTCGATATCTACAACGGCAGCTACTACGATCTGCGCCAGCTTTGCATCGGAAGCAAGGACAAGGATAAGAAATTGTGGGATAATGATGAATAAGAATAAAGCTTGATTTTTCCAAGGGGGAAAGATCAAGCTTTATTTTTTATTCTGCTGTTTTTATTCTTTATTGTTGGTTTTACGCTCCCAGCACCAGGCAGGTCCAGTTGTTATCTACCTGTCTTGTTATCTCGTGCAGTCCCAGCTCATCTGCCTTCTCCAGCAATACAGGCACATCTTCCTCGTAGAAACCGCTCAGAATCAGTGTGCCGCCCATATTCATCACGCTGCGGAAGAGTTTCATGTCTTCCAGCAGGATGTTGCGGTTGATGTTGGCCATCACCACGTCGAAGACACCGCTCACGTGGTTCAGTACACTGCTGTTTCCGAAGAGTACCTCCATGTTATCTACGCCATTCAGTACGGCATTGTGCTTGGCATTCTCCACGCTCCATTCGTCGATGTCGTAGCCCACTACATCCTTGGCGCCGAGCTTCGAGGCGGTGAGTCCCAGAATGCCCGTACCCGTTCCGCAGTCTAGTATGCGCTTGGTCTTGACAGGCATTTTCAGCAGCTGTGCGATGATCATACGGGTAGTTTCGTGGTTGCCGGTTCCGAAGGCTAGCTTTGCCTCGATGCCGATCTCGATGATGTCGGGACGGTCGCTTGTATCCGGATAGAGTTCCGGATGCTTGGCATCGTAGATCACTACCTGGTCGCCCACGAAGATAGGGTCGAAGCCCTGCTCTTCCCATTCCTGGTTCCAGTCCTTGTCTTCGGCATCCTGGATGTCGTAGGTTATCTGGGTGTCCATGATAGGAAAGTCGGCGATGTAGGCATCCAGCGCCTCCTTGTCGAAGAGGTCTTTCTGCACGTATGCCTCTATACCCGTTTCGGTTTCTTCAAACGATTCGAATCCAGCCTCGGCAGCACCGTCGGCGAGCAAGTCCTGGCAGGCTTGCATCAAGTCGGCCGATGTCTCGATATTGAATGTCGCTACTAAATATTTCATATTTTTTTCTATTGATTTCTGATCATTGTTCTGTAGGATTCCGCCCTTGTTTTTCCGGGCATTCTATCCTAAAAATGCTTACGGATGTTCTAAAAAGTTTGAAATCCTTTAAATCTTCTGCAAAATTATAAAAAAATAGGGGAAAACCTACTATTATTTAGGGAAATTCTGTAATTTTGCATCAAAATAAGTGATATTTTTGCATAAAGAACAGAAAAAGATAGGAGAAATATACAATGAAGAAAATGTATCTTCTTGCAGTCCTGATGGCAGCCGCAATGCCATTCACTTCGATGGCACAGGACGACGACCTCTACTTCAATCCGAAGAAGGAGGCGAAGGAGAAGGCTGAGAGAAAAGCTGCGTTACTGCGTGAGTACAAGGCTCAGCAGGCACGCCGCGACAGTATCTATGCCCTCTACTGGAGCGGCAGCAACCGGAATGTGGATGAGTACAACCGTGGTGGCAGATTCCTGAGCCATTACGAGAAAGTGGGTACTGATTCACTAGGTAACGATATCATCCAGTTTCATGTAGGCAAGGGGGTAGCGCCCGACAGCATCTACGATGATGCTTACTTCGCACAGAAGTATATCAACGAGGAAGAGGATTTCGGCAATACCCGCAGAATGAGTCGCTGGGATGGCTACTACGATCCTTGGTTCTATGGCTACTATGGCTATGGTCCATACTATTGGCGCTCCCGCATGTGGGGCTGGCACAATCCTTGGCGATACGGCTACTATACGGGCTGGTACGACCCATGGTTTGATCCTTGGTATGATCCATGGTATTATGGCTATGCCGGATGGTATGGTGGCTGGTACGACCCATGGTATTATGGCTGGGGTGGCTGGTATGGACCTTGGTACTGGGGTGGTCCGATGATTGGGCATGTAAGCTATGGCGGTTTTGCCGGTGGCAAGAGATATAACAATCCGGGTCGCATCGATGCTTCTCATGGATATGTTTATGGCGGATCGCAGGGCAATAACAATACCTATACCCGCAGAAGCGGTTCTAACCGCAGCTTCGGTCAGCGTCGTGAGAACAATGGTTTCAGCAACAACTCCAACTTCGGAACGCGCAATAATTCCAGCTTCGGCAACAGCGGCAGCTTTGGTCATGGCGGCAGCGTAGGCGGAGGTGGCAGCTTTGGCGGCGGCCATTCCGGTGGTGGCAGCTTTGGAGGTGGCGGACGCTCAGGCGGCGGTAGCTTCGGAGGTCGCCGATAAATACGCCCTGAAAGGATTCGCCATTTGCCAGCACGCCCTGAAAGGGCAGAAGCTCCTAGCCCAGGGCATCGCCCTGGGTTATAGTGGTTTTTATGAATACGCCCTGAAAGGGCAAAAGTTTTATAAACAATTAAAATTAGAAATAATATGAATCATTTAAAACATATACTTTTTGCCAGTGCGCTCGTGGCTTCCATGAGTGCCGCTGCGCAGGAAACCTATCAGGATACCAAGTTGGCAGCCAGCCAACTCACGGGTACCGCCCGCTATGTAGGTATGGGTGGTGCGATGGAGGCCTTGGGTGCCGACATCTCCACCATCAGCACCAACCCAGCCGGTGTGGGTCTTTTCCGCAAGAATCAGATCAGCCTCACTGCCGGTGTCATCGCCCAGAGCGGTGCTGATAACAGCGTTTCCTTTGGCAAATATGCCATCGATTTCGACGGCAAGAAGAGTCATCCAACCTTCGACCAGGTAGGCATCGTCTGGTCAACGAAGATGAGAAACTCCAGTGCGCTCAATCTTGCGTTCAATTATCATAAGAGTACCGACTTCGGACAGCTCCTCAACGCAGCCAATTCTCTCACGAAGGCTTCGCAGAACAAGTTGACTGCAGCCAAGAATGCAGAGGGTGTTGATGGATGGAGCTCTGTGGATGCAAACTTTGGCGGTTACAAGGATAATGCAGGCAAGTATCAGAATGGTCTGCTTAGCCTCACCTCTAATGGCTATTTGTCTTACGCAGATGCCCAGTCTTATCTCTTTGGACAGTATCAGCATGGCTACATCGGCAGCTACGATTTCAACATCAGTGGTTCTATCGGCAATAGAGTATGGCTCGGACTTACCATCGGTTTGCACGATGTTCATTACAACAGTCATTCCCTCTATGCAGAGAATCTAGTGGATGGCAACTTCAGCGATTCCTACGAGCAGATCAAGATTACGGGTACTGGATATGACGTGAAGGCTGGTATCATCTTCCGTCCGGTAGAGGAGTCTCCTTTCCGCATCGGTGCCTACGTCAATTCTCCTGTGTTCTACGATCTCTCGCTCAGCGCAGCCCACGATCTGAGTATGTATGGCAAAAATGCGCCAGCTACTTTCCAGGATAAGGATGCAGCTGGCAATATCGTCAATGTGCCTTGCTACACATTGGGTGATAAGGGACAGACTGTGGATTACGACTTCCGCTTGAACACTCCTTGGAAGGTGGGTGTCAGCATGGGTCATACCGTGGGCAACTATCTTGCCCTGGGTGCAACCTACGAGTATGCCTGGTACGACCATATGGACAACCGCGTGAAGGATGGCGGTTACTACGATTACTACTGGGGTGATTATTACGAGTCAAGCAGCAGCGATGATGCGATGAATGCAGATACCCGTGCCAACCTGAAGGGTGTAAGTACATTGAAGGTGGGAGCTGAAATCAAGCCAACCTCTATGCTTTCTCTCCGTTTCGGTTACAACTATGTATCGCCGATGTTTAGAGAGAATGCCTATCGTGATCAGTCGATTGGCAGCAATGGTGTAGATATCGCTACTTCTACCGATTATACCAACTGGAAGGCGATGAATCGCTTTACCTGCGGTGTGGGTTTCAACTACGAGAACTTGAATATTGATGTAGCTTATCAGTATGCTACCCAGAAGGGTGATTTCTATCCGTTTATGAGCTATGTGAATAAGGATGATGCTACATTGGATAATCTCCCTACTTCATGCAAGGTGGATAACAATCGTCATCAGCTCCTGCTTACGGTAGGTTACAAGTTTTAAATAGACCGAAGGTTTAAAGAATGCAAAAAACAGAGCTTTCTTCGTTTTTTTTAGTAAAAAAAGGCTAGAAAATTTGGTCGTTTCGCAGAAAAGCTCTATCTTTGCAGATATAAAAAAGAAAGTTTTTAGATAAAATTATACTTAAGGAAAATTTCCCTAAAGTGATAGGGGATAAAGATATTAGTTTTTTTAGTGGTTAATTTAGTTTTAGTAAGTATGTGGTAGGATCTGTTGTGAAACAGGTCCTATTTTTTTGTCTGAAATAATGCCATTTCTTTCACACAATCATTCACCCATTTGTTTTATAGCAAGATGGGGGATAGGTTTCACATCCTGTATAACGAATAAAGAGGGTGCGTCATGGACTTATGACACACTCTCTGTAATAGATAAAATCTTCTCAAAAACTAATCACATGCAGATTTCATTCTGCTTTCCTGCTGCTTACATGCAGCTGGAAACTCCGAGCGATGTGGCTATTGCGGTGAGAATGCTAATCGCAATCTGAATCACCATTTTCCAAGTATCCTTCTTCATTGTTTTAATGTT
>NZ_JBBNGE010000086.1:0-7686 GCF_040095255.1 Segatella sinensis
TCATTTCTGTGATGACGGGAACCTCATGGACCACCATTGCCACCATCGGTATTGCCCTGATGGGAATCGGTGATGCCTTGGGAATACCAGCCCCCTACACCGCTGGAGCCATCATCTCGGGAGCCTATTTCGGTGATAAGCTCTCGCCTATGAGCGATACCACCGTCCTGGCTTCAAGCATAGCCGGTGCCGATCTCTTCTCGCATATCCGCTATATGCTCTACACCACCATACCAAGCATCCTGCTCTCGCTGGTGCTCTATCTCATCATCGGACTCTGCTATGATTCCAAACCTGTGGATATCAGCCAGTATCTTACCGGTCTGAGTCATGGTTTCAATATCTCCCTGTTTACGATGCTCGTTCCGGCTTTTACAGGATGGCTCATCTACCGCAAGACCCCCTCTCTCATCACGCTTCTTCTTTCAGCTCTTTCTGCATGCATCTGTGCCCTCATCCTCCAGCCGGAAGTACTGGTAAAGATTGCTGGCGAAGACAACATCACTGCCAAGAGTCTCTTTGAGGGAATCATGACCACCTGCTATACCCACACCCAGGTAGATTGCTGCATGGGGAACATCAATGAGCTCGTGGCAACCCGAGGTATGGCAGGCATGCTCAATACCATCTGGCTCATTCTCTGTGCCATGTGTTTCGGTTCATGTATGGTTGCCAGCGGCATGCTTCACGCTATCACTCACGTGCTTCTGAAAAGCATCCATAGCACCGTATCACTTGTCTGTAGTACCGTGACATCGGGTGTATTGCTCAATCTCGTTATGGGCGACCAGTTCCTGAGTATCATCATGAATGCATCTATCTACAAGGATGAATATGCAGAACGAGGCTACCGCCCGGAACTCTTGAGCCGAAGTACAGAGGATAGTGCTACCGTAACGAGCGTACTGGTTCCATGGACAGCCTGCGGTATGACGCAGAGTACGGTTCTCGGCATCCCGACACTGGTGTATCTCCCCTTCTGCTTCTTCAACATCATCAGTCCATTGATGAGTTGTCTGGTAGCTATTCTGGGCTTCGTACCCAAGCCCCAACCCAAGGAGGACAAAGCATCTGCAGTGGAAGAGTCTGATATCCATTAAATATATAGGAGATTATAGATAAATAGATATGAAAAAAGATTCGAGGGCAAACCATGCTAGATATGTAGAAAAGCATGAAGTTTTGGCAGCAAAGTTTAAATTAATTATCTTTTAATGCCAATCTTACAGAGTCTTTTGCCAAGATTGGCAAAAACTGTTCACTCCCAATATACAAAACGGGTTGGCACGCAACTTGCTTCTACATAGAATGAAAGCCGAAGCCGAAAGGGCAAGGGGAACGATAAGAACCTTAAGCAATGACATTTGAGGGTTTCTGGAAATCCTTGAGCCTCGAAAGCCGAAGCGATCATTATTAAAAAGGATAAATTAAAAACAATGAGAAATCCCGACAGAGCCGGAAGGCGAAGAGAGGATGAGAAAAATAGAATTAGGAGGTTTTACATTATGTTGTTAGCTCGTAGAAATAACAGTGTTTCAAATTGGTTGAACAGTTGGTTTAATGACAACTTCTTTGATACAAGCTTGATGCCACACATGAACGCCACAGCTCCTGCAGTCAACGTCAAGGAAAGTGCTACAGCTTACACAATGGAGGTTGCAGCTCCTGGTTTGAAGAAAGATATGGTCAAGATGAACATCGACAAGGATGGCTATCTGAATGTATCCATCGAGAACAAGGAGGAGAAGAAGGAGGAGAAGAAGGAAGAGCATTACTTGCGTCGTGAGTTCTCTTACAGCAGCTACTCTCAGAGTTACGCTTTGCCAGAGGATGCTGATCAGGAGAAGATTTCCGCTGAGGTCAGTGACGGTGTCTTGAAGATTGAGATTCCTAAGACAGCCAAGGAGGAGAAGAAAGACGATGTTAAGCACATTGAGGTTAAGTAATCTTTCTTGAAGTGCTATGCAGCTTTCAAGATGACATTCATTGCATCGAGAAAATAATTAAAACGGAGGGCTAGTCCTGATAATGGGGCTGGCCCTTTTTTGAATTTATGAATTTAATATAGGAAAGGATTAAGGATGATAAGAATATTTATTTCACTTGTTTTCTGTCTGATGTCAGCCTTTGCCTGTGCGCAGTCAAGCCAGTCAGATGATATGTATCAATGGGGAAAAAATAAGGCCAACGAGCAGTTGGTCAATGGTTTGAAGTCACGTCAGAAAGCTCTCAAAAAAGAGCAGCGTGATTTGCAAAACCGGATAGATAGTGTGTATTGGGATGAAGCATTGGATGCAATTAAGGATACTACCTTTACCTTGGAAGCCGACAAGGTTGTTTTCCCGTATGGTCAGATTGCCTATGTTAATTCCAACACCAATTTCGTCTCCGTCAATAAGGATGATGCTGTTGTGCAGGTAGCCTTCAATGTTCCCTTCTCCGGACCTAATGGCATTGGTGGAGTTACAGTTCAGGGAAGCGTAAGTGGATACAAGATTCAAACGGACAAGAAAGGGACTACACAAGTAAGTATGAGTGTTACCGGCATTGGTATCTCTGCCCAAATCTGGATTACCATGTATAAGGGAAGCCATGAAGCCAGTGTGGAGATTCTGCCTAACTTCAACTCTCGTAGGCTCACCCTCAATGGAGTCATACTACCTCTTCACAAGAGTACTGTATTTCAAGGGCGAACATTATAACAAAGAAGCCTGCTGACAATTATAGCCAGCAGGCTTTTTTGCTTTCTCAGTCTTTCTGTCCTAAAAGCAATGACTTTATGTCCAGAACTCTTCTTCGCCAGTGGGCAACATCCTGCCCCCGCATTTGGGACAGGTGTGCATATCCCACCTGTGAATTCTGTCAGATCCGCATCTCAGGCAGAGTCTTCCCACAAGGGAGTTGAAGCTAGGTGCAGCATCACCTATCACTCCACCCACCACTAGAGGTACTATGTTCCTGCAGTCTGGACAAGACATGGCTTCAATGTGCTGCCCCATGAAACCACGTCCCTCATATATTTCGGTCTCGTACCCACATTCCTGGCATCTGAATATCTTCTTTTTTGACATAAATAATCTCCTTTCTTACCAATTCAATACCCAACTTGCATTGGAGTATTTTCCTATAATCTCAGCATCCTTGATGGCGTCAAGCTGACGTACATGCTTGTTTCTCTTGCTGATCTCTTCTTTTGAGCAAGGTACGTCCCCACCTATCTGGCAAAGCATCAGAAAAACATCCGAAAATATCACTTCCTGGCTGGGTATATTGCATGTCTGGGTAGTTGTTGATGTCCTCTGAAAGCTTGATTCCGGCATGAACCTTAAGCCAATTCTCATCAAACTTAAATGCATAACTGTCAGAGCCGCGCAATTTTTCATAACACAACTCCCCTACCAGCTCCGCTTTGCCGAGCCAGTTAAAATCAGCGAAAACAAACAGTCGTTCCATTTCTATCTTTTTTTAGATGCTCTTTGACGATTCTTCAGTCCCATATCCTGCAATGCCCTTCCAAGCTTGTCATCCTTTGCCAAGAGCAAGATGTCATCATCCAGTTGAAGAGCATAGAGTACACGCAGGTAGATTCCGATGGAAACCGTTGGTAATCCCTTCTCCACCTTACAAAGTGTAACTTCTGAGCATGTTGCTCTTTCCGCAACTTGAGCCATGCTCAGGTTGCGGCGTAATCTGGCAAGCTTGATTTGTTCGCCCACGATTTCCATTTTTTGAATCAACTTCCTAGGAAGTTTGTTCGCCATTGTATTCTTTGTCATTGCCTTAATCCTAATTATAATATGCAAATATAAGCAAAAAACTTCATTATAAGATGGGTTAGCCTAAAGTTTTATAAATAATTAAAGATATGTTTTCAAAGTAATAGGCTCACATATCCTACTCCACTCTTAAAGAAGAGAGATGACTTTTTATATGAAAAATCTCATTTTCTCAAATATATTTTATAATTTTGTATGCAAAAACTCGAATGGTATAATATGACAAGAGGAAAACGACAAAATAACAAGAATAATAAAGGCAAGAAACTGATATGTCTTGCCCTCATTCTACTAGTATCATGCATCATAGGATTTGAGGCATACCGTATGATTTCAGCCTATATGATCAAGAAGTCATCAGATAATCAGTGGCCCGCTCACGACCTGACATCGGGACAATACTCTGGTAGCTATGACGGCATTGACATCTCACGCCACCAAGGTAGAATCCATTGGGATGAACTCAGTGAAGTAAAGCGATTGAAGTTCATCTATGTGAAGGCAACAGAAGGAGCAACCATCCAGGATCCTTGGTATGAAGCCAACATTAATCAAGCGAGAAAACATCAGATTCCAGTTGGCACTTACCATTTTCTATCTAAGATGCCTGCGGTAATGCAGTTTGAAAACTTTCGTGCAGTTTATGATAAGGAGAGGCAGGATCTTCTACCTGTAGTGGATGCTGAAGATGATGGAACCAAGGGACTCAGCAAGAGTGAGATCCAACTTCTTCTGAAAACATTCTGCAAGCTCTGTAAATCCTATTATGGACATACACCTATTATATATTGTAGCGAGAGTTATTTCAAGGATTACCTGAGTCCGGAATTTGATAACTACTATCTCTGGATTGCCAGTTATGATCATGAACCGGTATTGCCTGGTAAACCTCACTATGATATCTGGCAGTTCAGTAAACATGGCAGGGTTCCAGGAGTCTGGAATTGGGTTGATCTGAATCGATTTGCAAAGAATCGAAGTCTTGGTGATATTCGGATCAAACAGTAAAAAAACAATTAGTATAAAATACAGAAGTCTGCCGGCATCACTGCCAGCAGACTCCCCTTTTCCTAACTGAACTAAAAATCTTGTCAAGTATCTACTAATTATGCAATTTCTTCTGAAACTAAAATAAGTATAAGTACTTTTTTGATAACAATATCCCTATTATTCCTGTATAACGCTTACAAAAAGAACTGTATTTTCTCTATTATTCAGCAATAGCCTGCTGTTCTGTAGCTACTGGAGTCTCTTCGGTGGTATTCTCTGTTGTTGTCTCTGTAGTATTCTCTGTTGTATTCTCTGTTGGAGTTGCTTCTGTAGTTGCCTCTGTGGCATTCTCCTGCTGGGTAGAATCCTCAACACCAGCCTGTGGTTGGATAGGAGTACCACCAGCCAATGTATCTGAAGGAGCATCTGGAACTACTGTATCAATAGGAGCAGTCTGAGTGTTACTTACCATTTTGCTTGATGCAAAAACGTTGCTTACTGAAACCATAACCAAAGCTGCGATAGCTGCAAACATAAACTTCTTCATAATCTTATCTTTTTAAAATTGTTACTAATTGATGTTACTTACTTGTTTGTGGATTCATTATCGAACCCGCTAATCATAGTCACAATCTGCGTACCAAAAAGATGATAGAAATTAGTTTGTATTGATAATCAGAAGCTTATGTCATTTGTGCCAAAAATGAATAGTGTGGAAAATGAGGAAAGTATGTGGAAACATTCCCCAAAAAGTTGGGGAATGCCTAAATGTGTCTTGCTTCAATGCGTTTCAGATAGCAATAGTGTTTCCTCCGAATTAAATACTCCATATCATTCTGGTGAGCATAGGCTTCTTTCTCAAATCTGATGTTGTAATATGCTTTCATCCAATTTCTATATTTCAGGACTAAAACACTCCACTCAGCAATATACCATATATAGAATAGAACATATAGCAATTCCTTTGCTTGCGCTGTATGTATGAGTTCATGATTGAGACTCTCCTTTGATAGCTTTTCACAAGTAATGATTATGCCAAACAGATTGATAGCATAAAATCGTTTCATGAATGATCTCTTCTTGATTTTGATAATTCTACTCATGGCATCCCAGATTACAAAGTTCATCAAGGAAGTTCACCATCATGCTACCATTGCCTCTAGAAATGGCAGCAGCTCTTTCTCCTGCAATGCCCATGGCTTTCATGGCATGAACAGATGCATCAAATGGATTAGGGTTTACTGAAAGGAAAGCTCCTATGATACCTGTGGCAGCACAACCCATGGCTGTAACCTTGCCCATCAGAGGATGCCCCTCATGAACATAAGCTACTTTTTCACCATCCGTGATGATGTCTGTAGCACCGGTAATAACGATGATGCATGCCAGTTTCCTGGCAAGAATTTGGGCCTGCACCTCAACCCCAGAAGTTTCAAGAAGGCTGTCCACTCCCTGCATTCCTATTTGATGAGAGTATAATGATAGTATCTCACTGGCATTTCCCTTGATAACAGTTGGCTGGCATTGAAGGATGATTTTTGATGCAGTATCCATTCGAAACCGTGTGGCACCTACTCCAACCACATCTAATACAATTGGAATTCTGCTCTTGGAAGCAGCGTCACCAGCTTGTAACATAGAGTGGGCTGTCGCATTTTCCAGAATTCCCAAGTTAAGTGCCAAGGCATTGCTCTTGCTACTGATTTCCTCCACCTCTTCCTGGGCGCGCGCCATGATTGGGGAAGCCCCAATTGCCAGTAGGCTATTTGCCACAAAGTTCATGGCAACATAATTGGTTATGTTATGTATGAGAGGATGCTGCCCTTCTATCAAACGTAAATCTCTATTCATTTTCATATCTATTTAATATATACTGTAACCATTATCCATGCACCATTGCTTGGCATGCTCAAAGCCTTGGGCTGTAGCTCTGTGAATCCATTTGAGTCCCTTGCGCTTGTCCTGCTTTACACCTGTGCCGGTCATGTAGAACCATCCTGTAGAGAACTGAGCCTGTGCATCTCCTTGCTGGCCTGCCATTTCATACCAGAAGGCTGCCCAGCTGTCATCTTTCTCCACTCCATCGCCGTTCCAATAGTTGGCTCCGACGTTTTTCTGACTCTGAAGATGCCCCCTCTGAGCGGCTTTCATCCACCATTCGTGAGCCTTCTCATGGTTTTCTTCGGTTCCTTGCCCCAGGTAATATGCGTTTGCTGCATTTACTTGAGATTGCACGTCTCCCTTTTCGGCTGCAATCAGATACCAATGAAGGGCTTTCTCATAATCCTGTTCTACTCCATCTCCCAGGTAGTAGCATTCAGCTACATTGTAGCAAGCATACGTATCACCGAGTTCTGCAGCTTTCATGTACCATTCAAACGCAGTGGCATGATTCTCTACAACACCGATGCCTTGCGCATAGCATACACCCATGTTGTTCATCGCCATCAAGTCTCCCTCAAGGGCTTGTTGACGGTACTTGTTTGCCGTTTCACGTTCTTTCTTCATTGTAGATCAATAATCTAAGTAGGTCTGCGGGGTTACCCCCGCTTTCCCCTTCAAGAACCGTGCATGCGACTTTCACCGCACACGGCTCGTGTAATTCAGTTAATTATTTCTCGTTTTAAACAATCGGCTCTGTGTGCCTTTAGGCACTGCATTTGAGTGGGTGTGTACGACATAAATGTCGTTGTTTGAAGTACTCGTCATATCTTGGGTCGAACGGATTGGCTTCTGATTTTATCTTCGTATGGCGAAGTATCTGTGTTTGAGTCAATTGGTTAAGTCGGAAGACAGTTTCTGGTCCTTTCTTATCCTTACCCTTTACTCCAAATATCCACCCCCGCTTTCCGTCATGATGCCAATATTTGTCCGCTATCCATTTCAATGACTTGTTGTGGTGCCTGCGTGTCGCCCACCT
>NZ_JBBNGE010000087.1:0-7227 GCF_040095255.1 Segatella sinensis
GGCTCCAAGGGTGCAGAGACTGCCGACAAGTTTACGGCGCAGAACATCACCAACGTGAAGGTTCAGTGGGAGCCTGGCCAGCAGTTCAAGAACCTGCTCGACGACGCAGAATTCAACCTCGTGGCTAGCCGCAGCGCTCAGGCAGCCGTGATCAAGGCAATCAAGGAGGGCAAGACCAACGTGGACCTCAACGTTCCAGTTACTCCTGACGGAGGTGGTGATGGCGACGGAACCACTGGTGGCGGAACCCAGAGCGGCGGCAGCAATGCTGGCGGCAGCGGAACCACCGGAACTGAAGGCAGCGGAACGCAGGGAGCTGGCGGTAGCGGAACCACTGGTGACCAGGGTACCAGCGGCGGCAATATCGGCGGTGAAGACGGCGGCGGCGACAACGTAAATTTCTAAAAGATAAAAGTCTATGAAGAAGGATACTTGGAAAATGGTGATTCAGATTGCGATTAGCATTCTCACCGCAATAGCCACTTCGCTCGGCGTTTCAAGCTGCGTGTAAGCAGCAGGAAAAGATGATTTAATCTACTACAACCGCTCCTCCTATATATAATAGGTGGAGCGGTTTATTTATTCCCGCAGGTGTCATTAAGGGTCAGTGTCATTAAGGGTCATTAAGGATTTCGGGGGGTCAAAATGTCACTCAAGATGTCACTCAACAACACGCTTTAGACAGATATGACCAACATATAATGGTTTTAATTCAATAGCGTCCGCAGTGCGGACGTTATTGTCTGTCGAACTCCCTAAACCTGTTCTTTCGCTTTCTCCCCCAGATTTCTATCGTTTTATGATTTCACCTAATTTATTACCATCAGCATCCTTCCAGTCATCCCAGCCATTACTTGGTCGGCCGAGTATTATTCCACTTGCACCACTTGGACTAACCATAGGCACATCGTGTTGAAGGATAATCTGACCATTTTCTTTTTTGCAATGTTCATCAATGAAACTCTGACGTGATGCAATAGATTTGAAACTTGGAACCACCTGACTTGCGATGATACAACCTTTCACGAGGACAAAATGTTTAGAGTTTCTGTCATAATAACCAATACCCTCTGCAGGACGGTCTGTTGCGTGAATATAGAACAGATGTTCTGATTGAGGCTTTGCTACTGGTGCATCAAAGATACCGCATCCATAGAAACGAGTTAGCAACTGTATATCTCGGAAGAAAACTTCCATATCATTAACACGGTAAGGTGCAATAGGAGGCTTTCGTGGATTAGAGCTATTGAGCAAGGTAAACGATTCTACACTTTGTGCAGATTCTATGCCAAGATACTCTAAATATTTCACATCGTCTCCATATATCTTATGATTATCTGATATAAAAACGAGAGCTGTCTTCCAGAAATCTTTTTTCTGAACGTGGTCATTCTTACGATTGGAAAAATCGGTAGTTTGACCAATATATGCTTCTGGCTTTAATGCATTGGGATCACCTAGCAGAATATAAAAAGCAGGTTGACCTGCTATGTCTGCTATATCGTTGGCTACATTAATTTCATCACGTGGAATAACATAGAGGTGACAAGTAGAGTTTGCCCCCATATAGATATTCCTAACTCCTGATAGAGTTCCATCCATCAGTTCTGTGTGGATGGTGAAGGTATTCTTTGCTTTCATAACTTTGGCTCGACTCTTATAAGTTCTGTATAGTTTACTTCCAGTAACTCTGCAATTTTCATCAATGTTTCAAGTGATGGCTGTGAAGAGTTCGTACACCATTTACTAACTGTAGCGGCATTAACTCCTAAGGCAGAAGCAAGCCATTTATTGGTTTTCTTCTTCTCTGCCAACATAACCTTTATACGATTCAAATCTTTTTTACTTTCCATAAATATATATGTTTTATGGCTACAAATTTAATGAATATTCTTTAAAGAAGATGCGTTTTTGCGCAATTTTTATAAAAGATTATACTTAGTTTATTGCTTTATTTTCATTTTATTTACCCATACCATCCAATAATGATAGTACAGCTGACTAAACTTTATTGAAAATGCGAATACACTGTGTGCGCAATTGAATTGACCGCTATGCGCTTTTTATATATATTCATTGTTTTTGCACGTAATAATCTTATAAATATTATGTGCAAATATACTGATTATACTCTGAATATCAATAATATAGATAAAAGTAGATCACTATATTGGCTGTCTGTTTATATGCAATAATAACGAGTGCGCTCCTACAGAATCTATAAAAATGTCACCCAATGTCCCTCAAGATGTCCCTCAAGGTGTACCCCAATAACACGTTTTAGAAAGATATGACCAACATACAATGATTTTAATTCAATTGCGTCCGCAGTGCGGACGTAATTGTCTGCCAGGCTTCCTAAACCTTTTCTTGGCTCAGGGGAGATTCTACTTCTTTTACAGTTATTGCTCCTATCGTATCATAGGTTGCTATCTTCAGAAGAAGTCCAAAGAAATCCTTCTCATCCAATCGCCAACTTCTGCAGACTATCTTTCTGTTTGCTCCTTCTGGAAGCATATTGGTAAAAACAGGGAATAGATAATCTGACTGATAAGGGGCTTCCCTGAAAGGCATGGTAAGTGAGACAGGATCGTGGGTCCTATCCATCATATACTGCTTGTCGTATGTGAAGGTATAACCTCTGCCAGGAGTAGCTTCCTCTAAGAGTCCAGCCTCCATGTCGTGACAATAAACGATAGCTTTTCTCATAACTTACTTTATTTAAACTGTTTGACGAATCTCATATTTAACCTCCATGCCAAGGATATCCATGATTTTTTCAACCGTCGATAGGGATGGGTTGCCTTTTCCACTCTCTATTTTCTTGATGGTAGAAATGGCTATCTCAGACATGTCTGCGAGGTCTTGCTGTGTAATCCCCAAGGCCTTACGCTGCAATTTCATTACTTCTTGAATTTTCATATCAAGTAGTGTATTATATTGTACTTTTTGTGCAAAGTTAAGAAATGTTTTGGGATTAAACAAGCAAAAGTATCATATAATGTTCTTTTTATGAAAAATTATAATTTCATGGGATTTTATTTTGGTAAGGAGAGGTGTCATTTGTAAAGTGAGGTAAAGTGAGGTTAAGATGGAGGTAAAGTGAGGTAAAGGCGAGGTAAAGTGAGGTTAAGGTGAGGTAAAGAGAAATGATGTAATGGCACTCAAGGTGGCACTCAAGGTGGCACCCAAGAATAAATTACTGATATCCAGTACAATTCTATATCTTCCTAAAACAAAATTAGGGAGTTTACTCATCACGAGCAAACTCCCCTTGATGTATGAGAGAAGAATTTTAGTGCTTTTACTCAAAAGCTATGTTCAGTATATATTATGTATATATGTGTACATGTATTCACGTATTCATGAATACACGTTTCAGCCTATTTCAGCAACACAACGGTTGTGAAGCGGTTTGCCTCATTCGCCGCATATTTGTCTATTCCACCTAAGTTGTAGGCTTTGATCTGGCTCTTATCTACACCTCGCTTGATGAGTGCCTTGGCTATGAACTTGGCACGTCGCTTACCCAAATCCTGGTTGCCGGACTGAGTACCAGTAGCACTATCGGCTGCACCGGATATTTTTATCTTCAAGTTTTCCTGCTTGGCCATCTTCGCAATGTCGTCGAGTTTCACGCTGTCAGGTAGATTCGGGAAGCGAACGGCAAACTCATGTGCCATGGTGTCGAGCATCACTCCGTTGAGATGGTAGCTCATGTTGTGAGCCCAGGAAAGTTCAGACTGATTGGCTTTGTCTTCCAGTTCACTGGCCTGCTTCTCAATCTCTTCCTTGTCCTTGCGGAGGGTGTCAAGCAACTGGTTAGTCTCTGAAAGTTTCTTCTCCTTGTCTGCCAGTTTATCTTCCACCAAAGCCTTCTGCTGTTCAAGGCTCAGAATCTTACGGGCGATGTCGGCACTGATGTTGTCGCTGTTGGCTTGCAAGGCTCTCAGCGGTTTGAGTTCTGCTTCCAGACGGTCGATTTCAGCCTTCAGATTCTCTATCATAGAGGTGAAGGATTTCTGCTTTTTCTGCGCGATGGAGAGTTCCACGTTCAGATCTTCGAGGGCTTTCCGGGTGTTCAGCATCTGGGCTTCGAGTGTCACGCACTCGTTGGCAAGCCATCGTCGATACTCTTCAGTAGAACGGTGACGTGCTCCTGTCTCTGCTATCGACACCCCTCTCGTAAGTCCCCATTTCTCATTGACCTTGGCAAGTTCATCGTGCAGGGCAAGAAGATAGTTCTTGTAATCTATGCGGTTCTGACCATGGAAGATCTTCTTGAAGGCGAACTTCTTATCCTTGTCTATCGGCAGAAGCGCACAGTGGACGTGCGGATTTTTCTCATCGCAGTGGACGATGAAGGAGACGATGTTTTCCTCTCCATATTTATCTGCCACAAAGCGGTAGATGTCCTGTGCCCACTTTTCTATTTCTGGCATTCTACGGATATGCTCGTTACCACCCTTGCTTTCAAAATCTACCTTCTGATTGCCAAAGGCAAGCTCTCGCATACGTTCCGTTGAACCGCCGAAGATGAAATTCACCACGGTTCGGAAACGTGGCTCTGCCAGTCCTTCGTTGGGATCTTTGATGCCACGTGAGGCGAGATTTTCTGCCATGCGCATGGTAAGAGGACGGATCTTGTCTATCGGGGCGACGATGCCACCAGGACGGATCTCGAAGTTGAGATGCTCACGGCTACGGTCGTAGTTGCCTTCACGCATGGCCTGGTTCCATCCCTTCTCCGTCCAGTCTCTCAACTCCTCGTTGCCTACCGAAGCAAGACCTTTGGTAACCTTGATGTCCATGACCTGTTTTGATGATGAAAAAAAGTGGCACGTGCAAGCACACTGCCTCACGTTGCTTGAAATCATTCAGCGATGTGCTAACGGGCGTCCTGATCGCCATCAGCGTGCCTCGCATGGAATAAGGGGAATATGACTATTGTTTTTAATCGTCGGAAGACTCCGCAGGTGCTACCTTTTCGGATGGCTCCCTGGCCTCAGTAAGAGGATGATGGGGATTCACATAGTAGTGGGATGGGAGCCGGAGATGTAGTGCTCGAAGATGCAATCCAGGAGAACAATCTCCGCTTTCGAGTATCGGGTGGCTACTTCGTCCATATAACTCGGCTTGGTATTGCCACTGATGGCTTTAGCCAGAATGCCAAGAGAATCTATCACTTTGTGCCAGTCCCAGACGTGGTCTTTTCCGAAGAGCAGGCTCACGGAATCGGAAAGTTCCTCGGGCAGTTCTTTCTCCTGATTGAGATAACGGAGAATGGAAACTGCCAGTGAATCGAACACCTGGGCTTGCTGGTTGAGTACACGTCTGGCAGGAATGCCGCCATATCCTTCCTGCTTGACCATGTTCATCTTCAAGTCGTAATAACGGCTGTAGGAATCGGCCACTTCCTTGGCGGTGGATCTGCCTTTGATGAAGCGGATGAACTGCATGGCGCAGAAATCGAGGATGTCGTCCGGACTCTCGATAAGAAGAGAGAGACGTTGCTCCAGATTGACAGAGAAGATGAAGCTCTTGGAGTATGGCTCTACGGAAAGCTGACCAAGTTTGGTGAGTCCGGAGATAAACTGGCGAACCGTGGCACGCTGCCATTGCCACTGACGGGCAAGTTCGGAAATGGTGGCAACAAACTGACCGGGCAACAGCAGGAGAGCTCCATCGGTTCCCGGCGACTGATAGGCTCCTGAGGATGCTTTCGAAAGCAAGTCGCAGTAGGCTTCCAGCTTGCTGTAACGTTCCTCTGCTTTCGGCTTCAGAAACTCCAGCAACGAACGGTCAACACCTCTGTATCTGTCTGCTTCGGGTGTCTGTTGATTGGGATGATGAGTCATTTGAGTCATTTTTGAATTTGGAATGTTGAGCAAGTGGATATGATTCTGTGCCAGTTGCAGGTGGCACCTAATAGTAATTTCTGATAATCAGCGCAAGCAGATCCTTCGGGTTGTTGATGGCCTCAGGATGGCTCTTCAGCAGAAGAACTCTTTCAGATGGATAGAAGACTGCTGCCACGCAGAAGGTAAAGAGGAACAGGAACATGCTGTTCATATAAGGTAAGGCGTAGCAGACCATCGAGAGCAGCAAGGTGGCGAACCACAGTCTTTTCCTCTCATGCAAAAGATGGAAGGTACTTTCTGCGATTTTCTTGTTAAGAAGCACCAGGGTCAGGAGTGTTGACACTACTACTGAGAGGTTGGGAGCCGTGACATAGCAACACCAGTTGATGAAGATAAGCATCATCACAACCAGGTAGGCATAGAGATTTCTTGCGCTCTGAAACATGGCCATCTTCCACATAAACCGCTTCATGAATCCATATTCCTTCCTGTAAAGACAGAAGAACGCTGTCAGCAAGAGGAAGGGGAAAGCGAACAGGATGAGGGTTAATATCTGTATCATATATTCCTTTATTTTACTTGTTATTACCTTTGTCGAGTGATTCAAGACGCTCGGCAATTCTGTTGTTTAATTGGATGTTGTAACTGGGCGACATCTGGTCAATGGTAGGGTCTTTCGCCAGTTCTTCATCAGCCTCAATGAGAAGATGGAGATAGAGATCCACATTGGAATTGTGGTCTAACTTCTCTGTAGGCAAGGCTGCAGTCGATTTGCCATGAGGCTCTATCGGCAGCATCGTATCAGGGTCGATGTCATCAGGAAGCTGGTAAGCCGTCTGAATGCTTCGCATCACGAAGATGCAGAAGACTATCAACAGTCCGACAATCGCCTTGGCCATGATGTTCAGATTGCACAACATCAGAACCAGCACCATCCCCAGGATGGCTATGATATAGAATGTATATACTTTTCGTTTAGTACTCATAATCGCTTAATTCAAGTTTGATGATTCCGAAGGATGCTTTCTCTATAATGTATTCGACATCATGCCGGGTGAGAGTGCCCTTCTCTACTCTACCCTTGGCGCTTGGATCTTTTTTACAAAGAGCTGCCAGACCCTGGTTCAAGGCGTATTCATTGATTTTCCAGGTTCGCTTCTTTTTGAAAGAGTAATGATCCCTGTAACTCTGGAGCGAGAGTCCCTTGTAAAACAGGGTTTTCAACGCTCCATCCTGCAGGATTCTCATCTCTATCAGCTGTTCCGTATCTTTAACTATTATCCATGTTCGGGTCACTTGCAAAAGCGTGTGGATAGCATAGCACAATAAAAGCAAGCAGGTGTACGTTTATAGAGTAAACGTTAGA
>NZ_JBBNGE010000088.1:0-7101 GCF_040095255.1 Segatella sinensis
GCAAAATCCTGAGCAACTTTTTGTTGCTCAGGTACTTATAAAAAATATTAAATTATAGTGTTGCGGAATTAAGGATATCTTAAAAACATATCTTGTCATTGAGTTTTTTTTCATTTTTGTTTTGTTCTTCGATTATTTTCTATAAATTTGCATTCGGACTGTACAGCCAGACCGCAGTTGTCAATGTTAGACGAGTTCTTGCGAGATAACCGAGTCGGCAGCCTACGCCGTGCTGAGTGTAGTGAAGTCAAAATGACATATCTATACAAACGCGGGAAATGGGTGGGAATGACAGTTCAGACATAGAAGGCGTTTATCGACGCTGTGTTTGAGACACACTGAAATCTTCCAAAACAATCAGTATCAAAGTCTCGAATATGGTCAACGGTAGATGTCCCGGGTGTGATTATATCAATCCCGTGGAGACCTTGTAAGCATGAATTGTACCCTTTTGGGTGCAGTTAAATGTTTTATATAGGTCTCTTTGCGGTAGCGATTTTCATATCGGCGTGGGCTCTGACGTTGTCTGTTCGACTTTGATAGGCAGTTGGAAGAGCCTCAGTGTGTGGAATGGACAACAGGACGATTCCACGCTTTTTTTGTGTCACAATTTAACGGATTTCTGTCTAGAAAAAAGTTAGCACCGATATGAAAGTCGATGAATGGACATCTAACGATGGACACACCCTAGGAGGTGGTGAATTCCCTCCTTGCGCTGGACTTACCTCCAACGCCCTCCCCGAAGCTCAAAGCACTGTTTCCGCTGAGAGTTCACAAACAGGGGTGTCCACCAGAAATGCCCATATAGCAAGTAAGCCTAAAGCGCAAAAGGAGGACGAAATTCCTCATTGGTATGCTTTACGTACCACATATGGTAGAGAGAAAAAGGCATACGATTATTTGACCGCCAAAGGCATCACGGCTTTCTATCCTACAATAAATTCGGTTAAACTTATAAATGGTAAACGAAAAGTTGTTACTGAGTCACGTTTGCCAAACATTTTCTTCGCCTACGGCACAGAAGAACAACTCAAAACTTTTGTTTACGACAACGTAAATCTCCCATTCCTTCGTTTTTATTATCGCCACGAGCATGTCGGTAGCAGAGCCATAAAGACTCCGCTCATAGTACCCAAATATCAGATGGAAAGTTTGAAAATTATCTGCGAAGCAGAAGCAAGTGACATTATCGTCTCATTGTCAAGCGTGCCTAATTTTCAGACAGGCCAGATGGTGCGTGTTGTTGATGGCGCGTTTAAGGGAATAATTGGAAGAGTGAAAAGATGGCAAGGACAACAGAGAGTGGGTGTTATAATCGGTGACATGGCAACATTTGCAACGGCATATGTGCCGAGCGCATTTTTGGAAAAAATTGATTAGACTTATGGAAATCAAAAAGATATATACGGAAGACTTGCAAATAGCCCAAGCTCTTATACAAAGGGATAATACGATTACGCGCAAGTACTTTTACCATCATTGCTTCCCTCTTTTCAAGTCCATATACGACAACTACTATACGGATTGCACAGACTACAAGGAGTTTATTGATGAGATCTATATCGTTGTGTTAACTCCAAGCAAGGCTACAGGACGATGTCAAATGGAGAATTTCAGAGGCGAAAGTACTTTGGCCAGTTGGATAAAGACTGTTTGTTTGTTCTATTGCTATAAGAAATATGAGTTGAAGCAGCGTATGCCAGTTTATGAACCATTACCGCATACTGTCGAAAAGGAAGATAGCGAAGATGCGATAAGTGATAGAAGAAATGACGAAACGCTCTCTAATCCAATAGACTTTAGTGGAATGAATCGTGCTGATGTTGAAACTTTGCTCGGTTTGATGTCCAACGTAAGATACCGCAACATCATTCGCTTGCTCTATCTGGAGCAAAAGTCGCACAAGGAGACTGCCGAGGCACTCGGTATGTCAATGGATAACTATTATAACAAAAGGATTTTGGCAGAGAAACAATTCAAACAAGTTTGCAGAAAGGAGGCAAGACATGCTTAAACATACATCACTACCGAGTATAGAAGAGTTTGCTGCATTCCTCGATGGCAACCTATCAGCAAATGATATGCAGCAGTTTACGCAGTTGGCTGCACATGACGATGCTTTACACCAGTTGTTGCATGCAAATTCCGTTGTTGATGATACGCTTGACGGTTTAACGGATGCGGATTTGCAGTTACCGGCAGACTTAATGAATGCAGATTTTGAATTGCCCGAAATACCTTCTTCTGACGATGCATCTATGCTTGTCTCGCTTTCACCCGAGCCTGTGGATGATATGCTTGTTGCTGCATGTTCAGATGATGACGTTTCGATGTTTTCTGGAATTGACCAAGATGACCATACAAATACAGTAGATGATATGCACGATGATTCATCGCTGGCAACATCGCATGACGATGGTTTTGGCAACAACGATGATTCGTCTGACACATTCTCCGACAATATATATTAGACATATAAGTTATGGATATACCTATAGCATCACAGAACATAAGATTCCCAGGTTATGGCATGTTTTGGGTGGCAAACTCCATCAGCTCTACGCTGTTGGGATGGAACAACCGCAGATTGCAAGACAAGGCACACGAACGGAATCAAGAGTTTCTGTTAGAGATGGAACGAGCTCGCCGCATTACTGACGATGAACGCATGCAAGAAGACATTGCCTTCAAGCGTAGGCTCGTAGCCCTGGCTCGTGAACAGAGACAAGAAGTGTCTCGCCAGTCCTTCAATGCGCAGATGCAAGCCATTGAACTGAAATACTACTTGCAGTATTGTTGGCCACTCGACCCCTTGTTGCCTCAAACTATCTTGCATGAGATTCGCAACGTAGCTAAAAATGCAGCACCACGATTGAATGTTATTCTGATGCACACACCTTTGTTGCCATTACGAGCTTACGGAACAGATGCCAATGCTGCAGATGCACAAATATATAAGGAGTTGGAATATACTATCAAAAAGAATGATATTCCTCTTATCGGGAATGTCGATTTCCGCAAGGATGCTTGCTTGAAGCCTGATTTGTCTGGAGGCAATGCCAGCATAATGAATATCCACTTCCTGATGAGCCAAATGCCAACTTTGGTAATTTCTCCTCAATATCGTGACGGAAAAATGTATCTCAGCGGTGCAGTATGGGAGCCTCAGGCTTCGCGTCCTCTGATTCGTCCACTTCTCAACTTTGACTTTAATCCTGTTGAGGCAGAAAAAAACATAGAATATCGCAATGAGGTGATAGAATTGCTGCATACCAGCGTATCTGTTATTACAGGTACTGTTCGTGACTCTTATATGGTGCTGACGCAAGGTGCAAAGCCCACGTTGCCTAACTTGTTGAACGACAATGAGCATACTGACATGAAACGACTCGTAGAGGGCAATGCCGAATTAAAAGCATTCATAAAGGGAGAGAACGACAACATCCTTGCAGCACTTGATGAGAAGACTACACCGCAGCTACTGGATGTATTCGACAAGAAAGACATTGAGGCAATAAAGGAACAAGTAAGGTCAAACACATTTTAAAACGAAATAGATATGGCAATAGGTGCTATAACCATGATACTCGCCAATGTTGGATTGCAAATCTACAACAATTGGTGTGGCAGTCGCCAAAATGCTGCGCTTCAACAGAAGCGTGAGGAATTTGAGCGTGCTGCCAAAGAGCGCAACACGGAGCACATGTGGCGACTCATGCGTGAGGGGCAGGAACTGACCCTACAGTTAGAGAAGGAAAAGCATGCTGACAGACTCAAGGAACTAAAGGACGAGGTTGACCATCTTTTGGAGAAACTCACCTACGAGACGACTATCAGCAACTGGCCCTTGAAGGTGCTCCCCATTGTGATGAAGAACCAAGCTTTCGGTAACCTCTTGGCAAACCAAGAGGAGAACGTTGCCATGCATGTTATCTTCACTCGTTCCAACCACGACAAGTTTAACAAACTGGTCTATCCAGTTGTCGAGAAACAATTGGAACAGTATTGCGACAAACATTGGAGCACTATGACCGACCATCCTATTCTCTTCTATAGTGGGGCATGGAAACCAGCGGTGAACCCTACCGATGTACAGGTAATGGCTATGCGTGAGGAATTGAAGAATCTCCCCACCTTACTCATCACCCCTTTCTTCCGCCCTGGTGATGGTAAGTTGGTCTTCCAACTCCACATGTGGGGCGTAGGAGCTAACAGCACAGACAAATTTGACGTGCCTGAAATAGAGCCAACTGACTTTCAACGTTCTTTCATCAATCAAGATGATTACGATAACGAGCCTGGTCTTTTGAATGAAATCGTTGAAGACCTTGTTCCTTACTTGGAATGTATGATAGGCTATATGGCAGACACCTACTTCTGGTCATCAGCAGGATTGGCTCCACATCTACCTTTGCTCGTCACGAATGGCACGATTAATACGGATGGAATGAAGTATCTCATTAGCGATAGTCGTGAATACTATGAGGAATTGCTGGCGGGAAGTGAGGATAAGGCAAAGGCAAATCCATTTGTACAAGAGAATTTACTTGATTTATGTCAGGGATGTTCTGCCTTTATGGACAAGGAAGAGTATATGAAGAAACTTGAAGATGTTTTTGTTACATATTGTTACAAAAAATCAAGAAACAAATACGATTCTTTATCAGAGGTTATACACGATTGTCCTTTCAATGCGTCATACAAAAAATGGATTTCAGCGTTTCTTAATTTATACGATGGAATATATAAGAAGGATCTAAAAGATTTGTTGATTCTAATGGAAGGATTGGATTTTGACTATTCTATCTTGGCAAATAGCAATAAAACTGAATTATTACAATTAGCTAATGATGATAATTATGCTGCATTATACCGATTGGGAGAATTATATGAGTTCTCAATAGGTGTAAAAAATCATCTTGCATTTGCATTGGAGTGCTATGAAAAATCTGCTAATAATGGATTCATATTAGCTACGCTCAAGATAAAAGTCGAGAAATATGAAAAAATTGATAGAGCAAATTGTAAAAAATTAAAGTTTCTTCATAATGCAGGTGTAGAGCAGGCTTCTATATTGCTGTCCAAAATTTATTTCTATGGTCTTGGGGGTGAGAAAGATATAGAAGTTTCAATGAATATTCTAGACAGCGTTCCAGATAGTACACACCCTTATTACTATTATACAGGGGCCGTATTACTAAATGAAGCATATGGGAAAGATGAAAAGAAAGCTATATTCAAGTTGTTCAAAAAAGCTGCAGATATGGGCTATGTCTCAGCTATAGAAAAAATAATGATGATATATTTAGATGGCAGTATTGTTCCCAAATGTCCTGAGAGGCACTTTGAATATGCTAAGAAGTGTGCAGAACAAGGAAGTCTTTTGGGAATAACCAGATTGGGATATTGTTATGCAATAGGCTTAGGCGTTACGAAAAGTGTAGAGCAAGCAATTAAAGTATTAAAAATTGCGGAGAAGAGAAATTATCCAGATGCAATTAAATTGTTAAATATATTAGAATCAGACAATGGAAAATAAAGAAATAAAAATACCTACAATTTCTGTCATAGGAGGGATAGGACAAGGCAAAACTTCTTTAATAGAGGCTTTGTGGAAAGACTCGTCTGTTATGAAATCAGACAATGGGGTCGTTTATTATTCTGTAAGAGAATCTATACCAGGAAGAGGTAATATGGATTTTCAAATAAAGGAATTGCCTTCTATTGTATATTCTCTACAAAAAGAATGGTTCAAGAATAAGTCTATTCTTAAAGAAATAGCTTCGTCAGAAGTTATCCTCTTTTTAGTTCCAGCTTCATCTTTCGGATATAAGCAAGAAATCTCTTTTTTTAGGGAACTCATAAAATCCGATTATCATACCAATCAACATGTTGTAATCTGTTTAAGTAAATCCGATTATTTGTTGTTAGATGACAACTGCAAAAATGTAGAACTAAATTCAGTGGCAAAATTATTACAGATAAGTAATACTTTATATAACGCATTTAGTAAAGACCTAACACAAGAATCATTTTCTTGTGATTCCATTATTCCTGTTTCTGTGCCATTAGATTGGAACTATGAAATGTTAAAGGAAAAACTATGGGAGGGCGTTATTGAAAAAACTAACGAAACAACTTTCGATAAAAAAGCACCTACAATAGTTATTGCAGGTAAACGTGGTTGTGGAAAGTCAACGACCCTAAATGAAATTTGGGGATTGAATTTACCCACAAACAAGGCTGTCGCTTGTACGAAGTATCCAATGGTGTTGAATGTACCTTTGATGATTGAGGATACGAAAGTATTTGTCAATCTTGTAGATTTGCCAGGTATAGCAGAAAGTCTTGATGCAGATATGCAATATATAGAATTCTACGAGAAATACATTGATAAAGCATCTATTCTTATTTGTTTGAGTCAGGCTGATACCAGAGCATACAAACAGGATGAAATGTTCTATAAAAGTTTAATGGATAATAAAATATTGACTCAAAATACTCAAATCATCCTTGGTGTTAATCAAGTGGATTTGTTGTTCAAGTCAAAAGAGAATCCAGATGGAATAGATCTCAATGCTACATCTGTTGATGACCCATTAATACAAGGGAAAATAGATGACTATTATGGTAACGTATATAGCAAAATATTTGCAAATATGCCAAATGTTTCGCGCAATGATGTTTGTGTATATTCTGCATTGCTTAAATGGAATCTCCAAAGTTTGGAAGAAATGATTAAAGAAAAACTATTGTTAAACAAAAATAATTAGTTATGCCAATTACTTTATTCGGACTCGGTAGAAAAAAGACCGAAATCAATTTGGTTGTCGGTATAAACCAAGTTGACAACTTAGGCCCGTGGAATGGAAAAATCAATTTGCCAACGGAGTCTACAAAAAAAGAAATCGAATCTCGTACAAAAGACATTATCAAAAAATTGTCTTCTGGCGAATTTGCCATTTCTAAGGAACAAATCGAGTATTATTCTGCATTAAGAGCTTTTCGTCTTGAAAACTTGAATGGTAACTACTCAGCACCCCTATAGAAAACTTCTCGTTAATAAAGCATAAACTTGATTTTGCTGATTTTCTTCATCCT
>NZ_JBBNGE010000089.1:0-7078 GCF_040095255.1 Segatella sinensis
AGGATGAAGAAAATAAGCAAAATCAAGTTTATGCTTTATTAACGAGAAGTTTTCTATAGGGGTGCTGAGTAGTTACGAAGCGCTGGGAATCTGCTAAAATATCATAAATAATCGGGATTGTTATCAGATGGAATTGATATTTTTGTTATCTTCGCATCTAAAGTAATTTTTTAAAATGGAGATAACAGACAATATAATCATATATGAGGCAAGTGAATTTCCTCATTTTCTGATGCAACCTTTCTATTCCGACTATGTGGGAATAGTGATTTGCCATCAAGGGATGTTCCGTTTCTGTGTAGATGGAACTTCCTTTGTTGCATCTATGGGAGAGACCGTTTTTCTCTCTCCCGGAATCCTGTTTCATGTGCAGGAAGTCTCTGCAGACTTCCGATACACGTTGCTTTTTTATCGTGTGGAACAGATTCTCCACATGCTGGGAAATACCGTAGTCAGCATGCGGCTTTATTCTACGCTCTATCCCCAGTCGTGCACGGTGGCTCATACGGAATATGAGGAGATGCTGACCTCTTATGCCCGGATGCTTTTGGATTTAGAGCAGAAGGAGAAGCATGACACTTACAGTTTGCATGAGCAGAAGCTGCTTCTGATGGCGGTAACCTATCGTCTTTGCAGCATTTTTTCTGCTTCGTTCCAGAAGGAAGGTAAGGAGATGCGACGTAAGATAGAGACTTTCGAGATGTTGGTGAAGCTGATAGAGGAGAACTTCATGCGTGAGCGTACGGTAGCTTTTTATGCCGACCAGCTTTGTCTCACTCCGAAGTATCTTTCGGTGATAGTGAAGTCGGTATGTGGCAAGACGGTTCAGCAGTTGATTTTCAAGGCGATTATCCGTCGCAGCATTTATCTGATGAAGAATACGGACAAGACGATTCAGCAGATAGCCAGTGATCTCAGTTTCCCTAATGCCTCATCCTTCGGCACCTTCTTTAAAAAGCATACCGGATTGTCGCCTAAGAATTACCGGATGGGGGCGGAGTAACTTCGAAGAATCTTCGTACCTTTGCAGCACGAGTACCCGCCAAGCCTCTCAACGATGCTCAAGTGTGCGGGTTGTTTTATTTTTATACATTTCCCTTGCTGAGATTCTCGTATTTTCAAACGATTCTTATTTCTTTGGGAATATTGAAAATATGGAAGAAAATTATAATGTGTTAATAATCAAATGATTATGGTTTTGCAGGTTAATAGCGTTGAAATAGAAATTCTATAGTTGTACGACTATAACCCCTGTAGTTGTACAACTATAACTCTACAGTTGTACAACCATAGCCTATATAGTCGTACGACTACAACTTTATAGTCGTACAACTATAGGGTATTCGCTTAATTAGAAGCAGAAAATAGAGAATTCGAGATGCTCAAAACTCCCTATTTTCGTTGCTAGATTCCAAGTTTACCAGTATGTAAAATTTGGTTATAAGTATTGACAAAAATAGCACTTGTTGCAGAGAAAGATTCCTTCTGCTCCAAATGAAATAGGCTTCGATGGCGAATGAAGCCTATTTCGATCGCACATGAATCTTACTTACTTTGTATCCACTGCTTTTTGTAAAAGAAACTTTAATAATCGTAATTATCAGTGTTAAAAACCAAAGATTCATTCCGATTCTCATTATTTTTTATTACCTTTGCTCCCAAAATGGCAATTTAAAATAAAATAAAGGGTATGAGCACATCAACTAATGCGATTACTTCCGATTTGCAAGCGAAGCTTGACAAAGCGAGAGAAGAAATTCATAGTGGACAATGTATCACATTGAAGTCGCATGATGATATTGACAATTATTTTGCGAGTTTATGATTTATACAATTATTACTTCCAAGAGTACAGAAGATGTCATCAAGAAATGGAAGAAGTCCAATCCAAAGCTATTCAAAAAATATTGCAGCAACTTGCTGCAAATTCTGAATCTTCTATGCATGAAGAATTTTTATAGCATGTACCTACCATATACAGAGAAATTAGTCAGCAACTTGCTGACCAATTAGAGAAGAAAGATTTTTCACCTTGACATGGGGCAAAAAAATAGTCTCTTTGATTTGAAACGTTTTGCATCTGAAAATCCTTCATTCTCTAATTCTGCAAGCGACACTTGCAGAATTAGAGAATGAAGGAAAAGAGTATGTACAAGTACCGCTTGCACAAATATTCTGGTATCATCACATTCCATTGTTATCTAAGGTGAAAGATGAGGCACAACGTGCCTACGATATAACAGAAACAGCATAGAATGGGTGGAGTCGTGATGTGATGCTCCTCTAAATAGACAATGTATATATATATATGCTAAAGGGCATGCAATTAATAATTTTGAACAGACCTTACCACCTATTCAGTCAGACCTGGCTCGTTACATATTTAAAGACCCTTACAATTTCTCGTTCATAGGAATGGTTGCATTGCAAAATGAATTGGATATAGAAAAGGCCTTGACAAGCAAGATTACAGATTTCCTCCTTGAAATGGGACGTGGTTGTTTCCAAAATGGAAATAACCACTCAGCATGGTGCAATTGAGGAAAAAACACAAACTCACAAAGTGGTCTTCGTACCTTTGTACCAGCTAGAATCCGCCAAGCCTCTCAACGATGCTCAAATGTGCGGGTCGTTTTATTTTTATACATTTTGAACCTTCTAAACTCATTCCTTTATGAATAGTCTTATCCCATTTCAAAAGGAATACCAACATGCAGATGCTCTTGTTCAATTACTCTTGTCAAGATGACTTGCTATTGATAATCCGCTTTGATAGACGTTTTGAAATTTTTCTCTCGACGTAGCGGACTTTATCTTTCGACGGCAAAAAAATGCCCGCCTAGGAGCAATATTGTGCCCTAGTAAGGCAATAAGTGAAATGTCCCCATTCGCATTTGAAATCTACTGGATGACATATGAAACTTACAGACTTTACATCCGTTTCTTAGTAAGAGAAATAATTATTATCGCTATTATCTGTGTTAAAACCCCAAGAATTACTTCGTTTCTCATTATTTTTATTATCTTTGCCCCAAATAACAATTAAACAACATTACGAAAATTGCGCAGCTGTTTCCCGACTGCGTTACGGAGACCGTGGATGAAAGAAGCGGTCAGCCAAAGCACCTCATAGATTTCGAGAAACTCAAGCAGAATCTTTCTGATAGCGTGAGGTCAGAAAGAGCATAACGCTACCAGTTTATATGGCCCGACAAGAGCAAGGCGATTCTCCTTGACAACTCTCCTACCAATGCCGAAAGCAATGGCAGATTCCATACTGATTGGCTCAACATGATTTATCCTAGATTGAAAGTTGCTTAGATATGTTTTTACGATAAAAGATAACTTAACTCTAATATTTATTGATTTATTTTGTTCTTTCTTATTTTTTTTACTATCTTTGCAGAAATTATTATATGTAGCATATAAAGTTAGGAAAAAATAGAAATAATGAATAGATATAATGATACAAAGCCATATGTTCTTCCTCCTGAACAATCTGATATGTTACAGGAGGCGCAGATTCCAATTGTGTACCATGACGAAATGCGTGATACAAAGGGAAAATTGCGTGTATTGTCATTGTTCTCTGGCTGTGGAGGAATGGACTTGGGATTTGAGGGTATGTTCATTGCCAATCGCAAATCTTTTCCACAAGACAGTCTATATATCGACCACGCCATCAACAAGAATTGGGTGATGCAGAAAAAGATAAAGTTTAAAACTGTCTTTGCCAATGACATACTCAATGAAGCTGAAGTGGCATGGACTACCTATATGTCTCGCTTCGGGTATCAACCCGAAATGTACCATAACATCAGTATCGTAGATTTAGTAAAAATGCATAAGCAAGGCGCTGATATTTTTCCAAAAAACATTGAAGTAGTAACTGGTGGATTTCCTTGCCAAGATTTCAGCGTGGCAGGGAAGCGCAAGGGATTCAACTCAGACAAGGATGACTATGGTAAGAAACGAGAGGGGGACGAACCATCAGAAGAGACCCGTGGCAAGCTTTACTATTGGATGAAGCAAGTCATCGCTACTTAATCAATAAAACATAAAACTAAAGAATATGTCGAACTTAGAGAAATATACTGATTTGCAAGCAGACTTTTACCATTATATGGTGAAGTTTGGAGGAATTGCCAAGAAAACAAGTGGCGATTATGTGACAAGAATGAAGTTCTTGGCACACGACTATTCTTTGGATGAGACGCTAACAAAAGAAAAAATCGACGAAATTTTGCGACAAGAAGATTTCAAACGCCAAGAACGTTCTGTTTATACCAGCAAGAAAAGTCAGTCTGATTTTAGAGCAGGATTAAATAAATTCCTAGCTTTCATCAATTCTGATTACCACAAACGTATTGCTGATTCCATCATTACAGAAATCAAAGCTGTAGAAAATGACAACACTATCAAGATGACGGAAAAGGATTCAATTGTGAAATCTCGAATAGGACAAGGAATATTTAGAAAGGGACTAATTGAATATTGGCATGGTTGCGCTATTAGTCAATGTCCTTTAACGTGGATGCTCATCGCTTCTCACATCAAGCCTTGGAGGGATGCGGACAACCAAGAACGATTGGATCCCTATAATGGTTTGCTTTTACTCCCAAATTATGACAAACTATTTGATTTGGGCTATATTTCTTTCAACTCAAAAGGAAAGATTATGTATTCCAGACTGTTAGATAAGTTTGATAGGGAAACCATTGGACTAACAAACAATTTGCATTTGGTAAAACTTGAAGAACAACATTTGAAATACCTTAAATACCATAATGATAATTGCTTTTTACTATAATTACCCATAGCTCACTGTGGAGCTATGGGAGAAAGTAATTGCAATAAAGTGAGGTCCACCATTTGGACATCTGACTCAATTCTATCCACTAATTGCTTATCATAGTCAGAAAAATCCTCTGCCTTTTCTAACGCATTTGACAGAATTTGTTCTGCCTCTCGCAATTGGTCACAAAACCACTTAATGTCACTTGATACTTTTTTCATATTTATCTACGTTAATTTATGTCGCGAAAATACACAGAAAAACTGAGAAAGAAGAACTTTTTTTGCCTTTCTTATATTTTTCGCGCATTTATAAACAACTCACGAAAGCCTTGCATGAGGTTGCCCCGCAAACTCCTTTCCGCCCAGAAGAAATCAAGTTGGTTTCGGGTGCTAAGTTCCCAGACATTCAAGCAGAGCAATACTATGGCGTAGAGGTAAAAACTACCGCAAGCGACACATGGAAGTCTGTAGGTAGTAGCATCGTGGAATCTACTCGCATAGAAGATGTTTCGATGATTTATATGTTGTTTGCAAAATTGGGAGGAGACTTTGCTGAATTCCGTTGCAAGCCATACGAGGATTGTTTGGACAATATATCTCTCACCCTTCAGCCTCGCTATCAGATAGACATGGAGTTGGAAGAGAAGAAACGTGAGAACATCTTCCAAAAGATGAAAATCGACTATAATTCTTTCCGCATCCTTGAAGAAAAAGAGAAAATACAAAAGGTAAGAACATACTTCCGCTCAACAGCCAAAGAAGGCTATGAAATGCCATGGTGGATAGGTGATGAGGAATCTGAAGCATCCGTACCAATGACCATTCGATTCTTGAACGACCTTTCACTTGAAGAAAAGAAGCAGATTACTGTTCGTATGTTTATTCTCTTTCCTGAACTATTTAGCAATCAAGGAAAAACCAAGTACAAACGTGCTGCCTTGTGGCTCTGTAGCCGCCAAGCCCTCATCTGCTCCAACATCCGTGATTTTTTTACAGCAGGTGGACAAGTAACAGAAATCGGAACGCATCATTTCGACCATGCTGTTCCACAAATTTTGAAACGTCTATATGATAGCAAGGATGAAGTAATCGCTTTGTTAAGTCACCCAGACGAAGCTCTTGCTGATGACATTAACGAACTTTGGACTCTTGAATGCAACCCTATATATTATAAGACTTGTTGGTTGAATATGATGCAGAATGTATTTAATGCAAATTCTGAGTTGAAGGATATAAAAATAGAGGATTTATTGGAAAAATGATATGCATTATGGACAATTTGCAATTAGAAAAAACAATTAAGGAAATTGAGCAACTTACCCCAACACTATTAAATGAGTGTTATGGAGTATATGATAAAATATTCAGAAAACTTCCTATAATAGCTTGCGAGCCAATAGAGGAGTCTTTGCAATTTTTCAGAGTTAGGATTGCAGATAGGAGTGTGAATGAACAAATACCAAGTTCTTTTTCATATAAACCTCAAAGTCTCAATCCTAAAATAAATCGGCTAAATATGCAAGGAGAATCCATGTTCTATGGAGCATTATACCCTTATACTGCCATAAAAGAATGTGGTATTGGACAAAATCAAGATTTTTATTTATCAAGATGGTTTATACCTAAAGAGGCCCAACTGACGATGTATCGTATTTTTTCTGAACAAGAATTAGTTACAAACAAAAAAGTTGCAGGTCTAATTCAGCAAGTCACAAGCAAAGGATACAATGACTCTACTAAATTGTTATCTATTTTGTCTGAAAAACTAACATCTGAGCGAAAAGGAATAGGAAAATACAATTTTACAGCACTATATGCAAGCTATATGAGACGAAATCGTTTTCATAAGCCGCAAGATGAAACTGGAAAGAAAGTTCGTTTTATGGCAGATGGCTTTTTGTATAAAAGCGTCAAAAGCAATAATCCTGACGAAATTAATCTTGCAATATTTCCTGAAATTATTGATAAATGGGCAAGTTTAGATTTTGTTATCAAAGGAACTATCAATGAATCATACGATAAAATGTTAGGTGTTATAGGCATTTTAAATGAAGACAAAATAGTATGGAACAATACTATTAAGCCATATAATTTAATAAATCCAGAATAACATTAGACTTCAAATAGATTATTTCTATTAAACCAAGCTATAACAAAACCAGCTTTGAGTCAGAAGTTCCAAAGCTAGGGTAAACCGCCTGATTCTGGAGCAGAAAGCCACCATCATCGTAGATCATATCAGTTACAACGAGATAGAGGGAAGCTACGATTCCGCCATCTT
>NZ_JBBNGE010000008.1:0-98844 GCF_040095255.1 Segatella sinensis
ATCTGATTCTCATAATGTTAGAAGAAGTACAAGCTTCTTTTTAACTCGAAAATTAGAACACAGAACTGGACACCCTAATTATTTATTCACCACATACATCAAACTCGTTATCAACTTATTGCTTGACATTGCAGGATTACTGAAGTCTATCTGGTCTATATCGGATATGTCAAGGCGGATACTTTTGGCGTATGGGGCATCATCGAGAACAAGAGGGAGGATGGGTTTATTCATGTTCACGGCATAGCCAACCTCACGAATGACGTTGATAGAGGTATTGGAATTGGCAGAACTGATGAAGATGACAGCCTGAGAAACGTCAATGGCATCGACAATTAGTTCCTTGTAGTTGGAACTGCTGTAAATACCTTCCTTGTCAATCCAATACACAATGGCATTTTCTTTCAGAATCTCGCACAGGCAGTCGGCCGCTTCCTTGCGAGAATAACTGAAAAAGACTTGATGCTTCATAGAACTGCGTGCGGGTAACTTTTTGTCTTTGCCGATGAAGGTGGGTTCGGCATCTAGTTCCCCTTCCTCCTGCTTTTTTTTGTATTCCAACAATGCAGCCTTTGCAGCAAGCCTCTAAAAAAGCGTGATATAATCGGACTCTGAGTAGAGGTTGTAGATGTCGTACAGGTACATTTCCACGTTGAGCGACTTGTTCGTGCTTCCAAGATTTCGGGCAATGGCTATGGACATCTGCTCTATCACCTTCTGGATGGGTATCCTGGCAGCTCCAGCACCTATGGCAGGAAAGGCTATGGAAGTGAGGTCCATGGCTTGCATCAACAAGAAGCATTTGTCCACAGCATGTTGCAGGAGATAGTTGAGCACATCCTCTTCTGTCACTTGGTGCGAGTAAATCTCCATCCTACGTTTCTTGTCGATTGTAATGCAATGGAAGACATACTTCTGGCACTCCAGTTTGCCAGCCGTGGTGGCCAGGACATCACCAAGCGGTATGGGTACCATCTTCTGTGCATCCTGGATGATGACATCGCCACCTGCACGAAGAATGGCCCTTGACACACCACCACCCATCGTCACATAACAATCGTCTGAACTGACGATTACCTCTGCCTGTGTGTCAAGTATGCTACCAAACTTTACTGTAAGCGTAGAGTTGTTGAATGTATATTGTCGTGATTCCATGAACTTACCTTTAATGATTCTCCTTATTTATCAAATTCACCACCACTTTCACCATCACATCTTTCTCCTCGGTCCTGCTCTCGGCAATCATCAGCGTGAGTGCAACGAGGGTGTTGTCGGCTATACGCTTGTGACCGTCCTCTGCATATAGCACATGGTTGTTGTTGAGGAACCATAGGAACAGCATGGCGGCAATACGCTTGTTGCCATCGCTAAAGGAATGGTTCTTTACTACGAGGTAAAGCAACATGGCAGCCTTTTCCTCAACTGAAGGATAGAGGTCTTCGCCTCCAAAAGTCTGGTAAATCTGTCCGATGCTACTCTTGAAGGATTCGTCCTTCTCATTAGCAAACCACTGGCTTCCGCCGAACTTC
Organism: Segatella sinensis; assembly: GCF_040095255.1. Taxonomy (NCBI): domain Bacteria; kingdom Pseudomonadati; phylum Bacteroidota; class Bacteroidia; order Bacteroidales; family Prevotellaceae; genus Segatella; species Segatella sinensis. The sequence continues at coordinate 1,530 of NZ_JBBNGE010000008.1, forward strand.
TCCTTCAAGGCATTGATAGCCTCCATCGCATTATCGTAGGTAGCACGGAACGACTCTTCCTTGGTGGTCTTCTGTATGGAGAGGGATTGATAATCGTAGTGGTCCAACGTGTCGAGCGCATAGACATAGTCGCTGATGACGTTGAAGAGTCCGCCGTATTCCCCAGAGGTAACCTTCTCCTGTAAGCCCACGGTACGAGACATCAAGCGCACCACGTCCTTGAGTTCGTTGTAGCGGTCAAACTTTATCTGTTGGTTGATGGCATAGCCCTTGATGAGGTATTGCTTGAGGACAGAAGTAGCCCAACGTCGGAAAGAGGTCGCATTCTTACTGTTCACCCTATAGCCAACGGATATTATCATATCCAAGTTGTAATAAGGAATTTCACGAAGAATACTACGATTTCCTTCTGTTCGAACCTGTGCATTTTTTGCACAGGTTGAATTTTGATCAAGTTCTTCCGACTTGTAAATATTACGAATATGTCGAACTATAGAAGTTCTATCTACTCCAAACAACTCCGCCATCTGGCTCTGAGTCAGCCACACTGTATCATTCTCCAGCTTCACGTTCAGCTGTATGCTTCCGTCCTGAGAGCGGTATATTTCTATGGAATTGTTCATCATTTCAATTATTTTAGTTAGCTTTGCCCGTCGTTTAGTTATTGAGCCATCAATACTGTAGTCTTCACCACTTCATAGTCATAGCTCTGCGTTTCGCAATCTAGTTCTTTCCAATCCCTAATGCATGAATGTTGCTTTGTTACTTCATCGCATGTGCCACTGACAAGTTTCTGAACTTCAGCAGTCATAGGAACATATCCCAACATGATGTGCGAGGCATTCCAGCGCAGATGTTCACATATTGACACGTTGTAGAGACTGATGAGCCATGGAGTGATTTCTTCTTTGTCTATGTCGATTATGGATTTGTCTTTCTTCCAGTTCGGGAGCGAAAGAGAAACTTGTCTTTCTGTGATATTCAGGAGTTTCATCTTTGTGTAGCAGTGCTGACAGTTGGCTTTATCCTGTCCCTCTTTGCGGCGGAGGCTACGTTTCCCATAAATCTTGCCAAGTTTCGTTATTTCCTTTTCGCGTCTTTCATCCCATGTTGTTTTGGAACCAACAGCCTTGCAGTAAGAATTATAGAACTTAACAGCTTCCTCTTCATAATGGTTCTTTACTATTATGTTGTAGCAGTATAGTTCTTTTGTATTACCGAAATATTCCAATGGCGCATATTCGTTTCCAGAACAAAACTCTTTATAAACCTTTACGGCTGCATCAAACTTCACAATGCTGTTGTCGCTGTACATTCTTACAAACACCTTGAAATGCGACATTTTCTTTTTACGGTACAACAGAGCCTTATCCATTATCATTGATGCGATGTCCATGTTGGTCTCATCGCTACCTGCTGCCACTACAATGTAGTTCATTCGTTCGATGTTGGCGTTCAGAAACTTGTCAAATTCTACAGAACCTGCCGAAATATCGTGGAAGAACACTTCCTTGTCTACCAGCATATCCATCCCCGGAACTTCCTGCCAGAATTTGCCCTTTACTGCCGACAGGTTGTTGTCTATAATATGTATCTCAACTGGCGACTTGTTGCCGTCCTTGTCAGCGAATGCGGAATATTCATATAGAAAGCGCAGTGCATCCTGCCCGGTAGAGCCGAAGCCGACAATCATAGCCTTGAACTTGGATGTGACGCAACCTTGCCCCTTGTCTATATCAACGAAATCTATCGGGTGATGCATCTTGTCTGGCTCCATCTTCAGTTGCGTCACTGCGACTCGTGAGTCGTCTATCAGTTTCAATTTATTCTCCCATCGCTCCTCGATAAGACGGTTAAGCATATTTTTTCTTGAGGAACAGTATATGGTCAACTTTGCATTAGCACATACGTTTTTGTTGAGCATATTGATAGCTGCCTTGAGGTTGGCATCCTCATCGGTAGTCAACAAGAAGAAGCGCACTCTAGTCGATTTATCGAGAATTTGCTTTAGTCGATAGATGTTCATCGCGTCAAAGAAGTCGACATTGGTATCTTGTACACTAGATGGACGCAATGAACTGCGCATCATAATGCAGTTGCGCAATCCCGAAATCTTTCTCAATGCATTTATCTTATACGAGAAGAGTCCAAGAATACCACTGAAACTCTGACCCTTTGATGGGGACTCCTCTTGTAATGGAAAGTCAACAAAGATGAAACGTTCCTTCTTATCGCTGCTTTTTGTTATATCGTGTGCTAACACAAAACTACGCTCGTTGAGTCCCCAGAACACGTTAGTTATGTCATCTGAATCTATAAGTCTCCACTTGAAACCTCTATACCAATATAGTATGCGCTTGCCAAAACACAAGACAGCAAACAATGTACTTATAGTCAAGGCTAATGCATGGATAATAGCAAAGCAAAACATATAAAGTTCGCTATCCTTACAGTTATTTGCTATTCCTATCAAGTTTGACTTGGAAAGGAACATCTCAAAGGATGACAATACGGAGCGGAGCATCAAAGTAAAGGTATTTGTGTGTGTTCCCCCGTAGTCGTATCCGATGTAGTAGAGTGCTACACCCCATGTAAACACCATGATGGCTAAAGTAGTAAACACAGAACTTTTTCTTGAAGTCTTGTCTTTTAAACCTTTCTTTAGCAACAAATTCAGCAGATTCCAAACGGAGATTGTGGTCACTACAATCCCAACGGCAACAAGTAAATACCATCCGAGTATGTTCCAGAAGTTCATTTGAATGCCACTTAAGAACTCTTTGATACTATTAAACAGAGAAGAAGTTGGGAAATTGTCTATGAATCTAAAAATATGGCTGTCTGGTTCAGAACTAGCCAACAGACTACAGTTCTTTATAATATTGTCTATACTATAATATATCATGTTCATTTTCTTTTCTTTATCTCAAATCCTAACTTCTTCACCAACTTCAGCGTCTGCATCGCCATCTCTCGGTCATACAACTTCTCGCTTTCTGGCAGATTGCAGTAAGGCACCATATCGGGAGTTTCCTTCTTCTGGTCGTTACGCTCGGGTCCGTATGTCCAGCCTTGATCAGTACGAGCCTTTGCCCATATCTCGTGAGCATTCTCGGCTATGGCCTCTTGCAGTTCGGTGAGGTCGTCGTCAAGAGAAACATCATCAAGACTTATTGGGTATGGCTCATAAATAAAGCGGTCGGTGGTATTCACAACTACAAGATAATGGTTGGATTGCGCCCAAGCCTTAACGAAAGATGCAAGGTGATAGGTGGTGAGTTCCTCTTCGGTATAAGGATTGAAGAGGGTTATTTCATCAGACTCTACAGAAATGGAACTGATAGCTACGGCATGGTTGGGCAGTGTGGTGTCCTCTACCACGTCATGAAGTAATTGAGAGTTATCAATTACGGCTATCAATTGGTTACCATTTGCTAAAAGGCGAGCAATATCTTCTATCGTGGATTCGTAGCGACGGCTGACAGACAGGTTGTTCTTCTCCAAGAGCCTACCTATATTATATAGTGGCATGCCTTTGTCTTTTAGCCAGCAGTTGCGGTAGGCATCGTCGAGGAGTGTCTTGTGTGTGGTCTCTATGCCAAACTGATGGAGGATAAACTCTTCACACTCTATATCGCAAAGATAATTTTCCTTCTGCTTGGCTGCCATGGCTGTCATGGGGACAGGTTTTGTTATGGCAGGTTTCAAGGTTGCCATATCTTCATCCACTTCACTTGCAATGCGAATGATTTCCTGTAAATTTTCATCTTGTCCTGCAGCTTTCAACACACGCATGGTGTCTTCCGCTGACGTGTTGCCGTCCAAGAAGGCAGACAACAGTTCATCTGATGTAATAATATGATTATCGTTCATAATGCTTTTTGTCTTTAAGTGCAACTTTTGTGAGAGCCAGTATCGCTCTGCGTTTGATATTATAGAGGTTGTCCACGGTCACGCATAGTTGTCGTGCCACCTCATCCGGCGTTCTGTCTTCTATCATCAGCAGACGGATCACCAATGCGTAACGTTGGTTCTTCATCTGTCTTAATAGTGTCTCCATATCCATTCGTGCTTGTGAACTTTCTGCCAACGATAGTTCACGATGACTATTGTTAAGAGGTTCTTGGCTCTCGTCATCTATCACTTTTGCCTTGCTTTTCAGCAATAGGCAATGTCTTATGGCAGTGGTCTTTAGCCACTGGTAGAGCGTACTTTCAAACTTAAACGAGCGCAACTTCTTCGCATCGTTCTCCATAAGGAGTATGTATAACTCGCTGATTATCTCGTCGTAATCAACTATCTGTGTCCCGAACACTCGCCTGATGACACTAAGGAATAATGGACGGCAATCCTTGAAGAAGAATTGCGCTGTTACCTTAGGGTCATGGACGATGAGGGAGGATATTATTTCTTTGTCTGTCATATTATGTCAGTTTAAAATCCCCAAAAGGAAGTAATGATTGTTGCCTTTAATAAGGGTATGAAATCATCTTGCATCTTTGTTAAATCATTCCTTTTTTGTAATTCCTGTATGCAGATGTCTAAATCTGATTTTAATGATTCAATCCTTTGTTCTTTTTTATTTGCATTGAATGCAAAAGAGTTTTTATGATCTTCAGGTATGGCCATATAACAATCGTCAATTATGTCATTAATAAAATCCGCATTCTGTTCTGCTTCAGAATTACCTGTAGAGAAAGCGACATATGCTAAAACTAAGGGCTTGATGACAATATATTTTAAGTAGACTTCTCCAAATTCCTTGTTCTGAGCCATGTCTCTTTTGTCTATATCCTTTAGATACCATGACATGTATTTGTTTCCCTCTTTTCCTGCATTATCCTTAAATGATTTCAATGAGTTCCATTTGTTTATGTTTTCAACAAACTCATTAGACGCTTTGTATTTGTATCCATTTGTTGGTGAAGGTTTAATAATTATGATACCAATTATGCACAATACAACAAGTATTATATATCCAACCTTTCTCTTTAGACTTATCTTCTTGTGCAGAAAACGTTTTTTTAATTCTTGATAAAAAGCATTGAAATAAATTCGATCATATTTTGGTCCGTTTTTCTTAGTAACTCCTGATATGTCATCAGGTAGTCCGTCAGGAAATTCATTAATGTCAGATAAGAAAACAGGAATTATGTTCTTTCCTTTTTCTAATGCATGGGCAAGTTCACATCTCAACCAATCTTTCTGGCGTGGAATTTTTTCAATAATTGTTCTGTCGAAAGCTTGTTTGTCTACAATTAAAATAAAGTCCTTACATAAGTCAATACGCTCATATAATTGTGTATCGAAATCTCCACTTCTTAAAGTGTCAATGTCGAAACTGACTCTGTAACCATCTCGTGTTAATAAATCAGACAAGTGTTTAGCTGTATCATATCCACCTTCACGTCGATAGCTAATAAAAACATCGTATTTCTTCATTTCTATTTAATTTCAATTGAACTTTACAATTCTGTTCCACACTCTGAGCAAAACCTCTGTCCGTCCTTCACTTCTGCTCCGCATTTCGGGCACGTCTTTGCATTCTTCGTCCTGTCGAAGCTACCATCTTTCTTTGCTTGCTTGTAGGCGGCTTTGCCCTCTTTCACCATATCCTTAATATTTGATTCCTTGATGATGTCGCGGATAATGTGCTTGGTATCATCCGACTCCGAAACCTTTAGCGTACCGTCAGGTTGCATCATCCGGGTGATGAGTTTAAGGTAGATGATAGCAGAGACATATACTATGGTATAACCAAGGGCAGCGTTCATAGCTACAGAAACGACTTGGGCACCAGGGATTATGGAAACGATTGACGAACCAATGAGTACGGCGACAAAAGCACCTGCACTTGTTATCAAGTTTGTGACTATGGCAGAACCAATAAATTTTGCCGTGTTCTCTGACATGGATATATCGAGTGTCTTGTTAATCTTGACGTATGTTGCCCATACGAAACCTGCTTGGGTCAATGCCGCAGCCACTCCTGCAAATCCAGGAGCAACGCCAGCCACGCCACTCGCTATAGCAGCAGCTATGGCATAACCGCTGATAGTCTCACTGATACAGGCAATCTTTGTTCCGTCGAGAGTACCTTGCATCGCCTTGTCAAGTTCCTGACAGGCCTTTGCTAAAAATGGAGCTATATTCATTATATGAGTATTTTTCTTTGTTATAGTTTATGTCCGCAATGCTGGCAGAACTTCCATGATGCATCTATCGCCTTATGGCAATGAGGGCATACGGGATTATTCTTGACCATGTTCTGATAATCCTCGCTCTCTACCCATTTCAACATCTCTCTGACACGGACAGATGTAAAAGGATGGTCTTGATCCATCACTGCGTAGGTCTGCAATGTCTTGTTCCACAAACCGTTCTTGCAGAAAGCATCATAAAGGTCGGCTTGCTCAGCCAGTTCTTCGAGATTGAGTTCAGAAGTGATTGATTTCGGACCGCCAGCTAAGCGTGCCAACATCGATGCTGTAGCCTTTGGACCAACGATATAGGCTGCTGCACGGTCGCAGCTCAATTCGCTCTTGCGTTGCCAATACATCAAGGCATAGTGGATAGGCACAGCGAGTTTTGCCAACGTCTCGAACATACCCGAAGCATTGGCAATAATCTGTGCCAATGTATGATATAGCATGTGACGACAGGCGATATGCCCACATTCATGAGCGACCACGCCTATCAGTTCTTCTTCTGACATCATATCCACCAAGGCTGATGTGATGGTGATTGCAGTCTGCGTGTCTCCAAAAGCATAAGCGTTTGGAGCCGGATTCATTTCCAGATAGAATTCTGGCTCCTTGATTTCCAACTGTTCACATATTGGTGGCAAAATGTTATAGAGCCGAGGCAATTGTGTGGGAGAGAGCTTTACCTTTGAGGCCATATTTAATCCTGTCTGCAACTGTTCGGCTCCTATATCCATAACTTTCTTCACTATTGTCGAAAGCATTGGTATGGCCTTTAAAGCCTTCAGTGCTGCAGCATCTTCAGGATGGATAAATTCGGTATATTGCATGACTAGTTACTTTTAGCTTAAAATGTTTCAATAATTTGAATAAAGTCATTTGGTATATAGGCTGTTGCCACAGTACAAACACCTTCAAGAACGACAAACACTCGCTGTTGGCCTGCAGCTCTACCAACACGTCCAATAACTCCGGTAAACGGACCATCTATCACTCTCACCAAGTCACCGCTTTTGAAATGACAACGTTTGGGTAGTACTACCATGATATGCTCGCTGTTTACACTTGTCAGCTTGATGAAATTTGTCATATCATTGTCGGGAATCGTAACAGGAGGGTTCTTTCCTGTATATTTCTCTACTTCTTTTGTTTTGTCTGTATAGTATTTAAGCCAAGAAGCAGTAACGGATGGCTTCTTTACAAACTCATGCGATTTCTCGCGTGTCATATATGCAAAAATAAGATTGGGAAGCAAAGGCTCATGAACGAGTTTTCGCTTCCCATTTATTTCTTTAATGACATAATGCATCGGCAAGTATGTCTCTACATTCTTGGCTTTAAAATATTCAAGGGCTTTTTCTGTCCTACCATAAGTTGCACGCAGAACAAACCATTGCTTCTTTCCGTTTGGCACACAATCCGAGGACACCCCTGTATGGGAGTTCTCGGTCTTTAGACCTTGAACTTCGGGGGAGGTGTTGGAGATAAGTCCAACACTGGAGGGATTTTTACCGCCTCTTCGGTTGTCTGCATTAGGCAATGCGTCCATTTAACTCTACAGTTATTCAGTAGAAGATAAAATCTCAAATATTGTCTTCTGTTATCAAAGACTCTATTTAGTAAAGAATGTCAGTTGAAGATGCTGTTACAAAAGTATCTTTTTAATAACAACATCAGACACTCAATTAAATTAAATGCAAAAATACAGAAATTAATTAAAAATAAGAAAAAAATAGTTCAAAATAGGAAAACTAGAAAACTATTTTACGCTTATTTAACACAAAATCGTTTATCTAACTATAATGAACTATATTTTTTTGCGCATAAATAGATTTTTTATGAGTCAACTTGAAAAAGTGCCTTCGAAACAGAGGGGTACCTCAAAATACTTACAGTTGAGTCTTGAATCAACCGAAGGCTCTCGTTAAGGGTTGTTAATGTTTATGTTCAATAGTTGCTGCTTTTGAGAAGCTCTATCTGAATCTTGAAAGGCAATTCCTGAATCAGTTTTAGTGCTGGCTCGTTACAGTCGTTGATTCTTGCAATGATGTTTCTGTAGGGCTTGCCATCTTTCTGCAGGAACTCATGTAGTGCTCTGCTCATGATATCCCGTCCCCAATACTTTGGTGAGAGGGCAAATACAAGGTAAGCGGTTGGTCCTAGTATATAATCGAACCCAACTATTCCTATAGGTGCACTATTTCCGTTAAGAATTACATAGACCTTGCCTGGTTCGCTGCCTTCTTCATTGACTCCAGAGATGAAAACAAAATACTCACGAGCATCATTTTCTGTTTGAAAAGAATGACTCATGAGCTTTGTTACTTCTGAATCATGGAAGAGTTCGTAGAGAAAGGGAATGTCCGATTCCCCTATTCTTCTTAGGATGTAACTTGTTTCCATAGCTGTATGCGCATTATCGTTGAACTTTATGAAGTGACATTGTGAAACCACAACGCATGCAACGGGTACTCTCAAGAGGTCTTGCACCTGGGTAAGCCTCTTGGTATCTGAAATGATGATCGTCACGGATCAAATCATGGTGTGGACATTTGAGTCCTTTAATTTCTCTTATCATTGTATATCAATTTTTATTATTATCTTTGCATAAAATTACAACATCAGGGTGTGGAATAAGACCGACTACTCATTAGTCCCACAGATCGTAAACTATGTTCCGTCCCCACACCCTTACATCAGAATCTGGATAGTTCAAAGGGCATAGACCCCGTATTTGCAATGATAGCTCATGATGTATAGATGTTTGTTTAAATATAAATATTACGACTATGACTTACGTAGGAATTGATGTCAGCAAGGCAACTTTCGTTGTCGCTTACTCATCTGCCAAAGGCAGTGAAACCAAAACTTTCAAGAATACCGTCAAAGGTATTCGAGAGTTTATCCAGACCATATCTCCAAAAGAGAACCATTGTGTATTGGAAGCAACAGGCAACTACAGTATGTTACTTGTTTATTTGCTCTCCAAGGCAGGTTTTGTTGTCAGTATGGAGAATCCTCTGAAGATAAAGAACTTTGCACGTGTCATGCTCTCAGTTGTCAAGACTGATGAGATTGATGCTCGCCTCATAGCCTTATATGGTGAGAGAATGCAGCCTGCTCCATTCAAACTTCGCAATGACTCCATCTTGTTGCTTAAGCAGAAACGCACTGTATTGCGTCAACTAAAGAAGCAACTTACAGCCAACACAAACCTAGAAGGTTCGCTTAAAGTCCTGCCATTCATTGATTCTAAAAGCAAGAAGGTTCTTGAAAAGACCATCAAGTTTCTACAGAAACAAATCAAAGAAATGGAGGAAGAGTTAACCTCCTTGGCTGAGATTGAGTACAAGAAACAGATGGATTTGCTCACATCCATTAAGGGAATTGGAGCGACACTTGCAGCAGCACTCATAATTGCCACAGGTGGATTCACCTACTTTGATAACGCCAAGCAACTTACTCGATACTTGGGATTGTCGCCTACTTACCAACAGTCTGGTACGTCAGTCAATGTCAAAGGTCACATCAATCGCAATGGAGATGCTCACTTGCGAAGCCAGCTTTATATAGGAGCCATGGCATCATTACGGTGCAACACCGAATGCAAGGCATGCTTTGAACGATTGCGATCTAACGGCAAGCCTGGGAAAGTTGCAATCATTGCCGTTGCAAACAAACTCATTAGGCAAGCCTTCGCTGTGGTAACACAAGAGAAGCCCTATGTTGATGGGTATAAGTCTGCAAAGCCATAAACCATCTCTCCTGCTGAGGGAACGCCTTGGCGGCTAGGGGCTGAGCAGTCAGCCCCGACGAGCCTCTATGTACCTACGAAAAAGCATATTTATGCTAAATTTCGTTAACAGTATTCGTTTTTTTTATTATAGTTCATAGTTTTATTCATTTTTATATATACAAAGAGTCGAGTTTACTTCTTTTTCTATCATTAAACGAATGAGTCCACTTGAAAAAGTCTGAGCACTATCAATTTGAAAGTTATATAGCACGGTCTTCATATGACCTAAAGGTCACACGAAGACCTCTTTAGTTTCATTTTAAACCTTAGTCTCTTCGCCCTTTGATATATAGACAGGGCTGATGAACAATTTAAAAAAGAAATTCAGGAAAAATCAAAGCGTAGTGACAAGTTCTGACAACATTCTCTAAACCTACGTTTGAATAGAATCTGTTATCATGGGTTTACTCTTTGTCTCTATTGCTGTTTCTTTTCTTTCGATGTTATATAGCCTTATATATCTTCTCTGCAGTTGAAGGGTATAGCATGAGGACAACTTGATAGTTAGCGATGAAATCGCGAAATCTTATGTTTTTTAGCGCTGTGCAGATAGGATGCACTGATTTTTTCTACCTTTGTGGCAAATAATGAAGAAAAATGAGACGCCGTATCTATAATTTTTGTACTTTTACAGTCTGAAAACGGATATGGTCGTCCGCTAACTTAAAAAAGTAGCTTATGAAACAGGGTTATTTCTTATTGATCACATTGATGTTTTCCATGGGGTTGCAGGCTCAGACTCTTAAGGAAACTATCAGAGGAAAGTTTGGGGAATACCAGGGTACATCTGAAACCAGAGTGCGTGGTGGAAAAACTACCACTGTCTACAGAGACAAGTATGGAGTGGTGACTGGAACCTCGGAAACCAGGACCAATCCTTTAGGCAAGACCACTACTATTTATCGTGATAAGTATGGCCAGAAAACAGGTACTTCCATCAGCAGGACAAAGGGGGCATTTTCACCAACCACCACTACTGTTTACAAGGATAGATATGGACAGAAAACTGGAACCAGCATTTATCGTCATTCAGGTAACAAGGGTACCATCACCTATCGTGACAAGTATGGTCAGGTTACTGGCAGAGGACAGGTAAGGGGAAGAATACCGTCTAAGAGTTCTTCTTATTCTTATTGGGTGAGTAGTAGTAAATCAAAAAGATAATTGGAGGTGAAGATCATGAAATTCGGATTTAGAACACCATCACTTAAGCGCAGTATCTCTGCCTGAACTACTGGAAGAGCCAAGCGTGCTATCAAACGTGCTATCATTCCTGGTTATGGGAGAAGAGGGATTGGCTTGCTGACCAATCCCAAGAAATCTCTCTATAATAGGGTGTATCGCAGAACCACTTTTGGACTTGGGGATGTTCTCAAATTCCTTTTTGGTAAATAATAGGTTTAATATATGATTTTTTTTAATATAGAAAATGGAAGAAAACGTCAAACCCATATCTCAGCTGCTGCAGACTGTTGGATATCAACTTATTAATGCGGCTGCTAACAAGAATTTCAACACCTTTAGAAGTGGTATCAGGCATCTTGATGAACTCTTGAGGAACTTCTATTCGGGAACATTGGTGACGATTGGTGGAATGTGCGGAATGGGGAAAACCTCTTTTGCGCTCAATCTGGTAAATGAATTTGCCATCAAGCAGCAACATCCTGTGCTCTTCTTTTCTTTAGAGGGTACATATACTTCTTGGACCAATAGGCTCCTGTCTATTGTCTGCAATATCAAGACTACGGCATTGAATTCAAGAGAACTCAATGCTGACGAATGGGTGGCCTTCGATAAGCTATCAAGATCTGCAGAAAATGCTCACATATATCTGGAAGCCAAGATGATTAACCATATAGACAAGTTGTGTGAGATGGCCCGTGAGGTTAAGGAAAAGCATGACATACATATCATATTCATTGATTATGTACAGCTGCTCAATGCAAGGGACGGATATTCAGACAATCGTTATCTTGACTTGAACTACATCACTCGCCGCTTGAAAGAGCTGGCCAAGGAGCTGGAGGTTCCTGTGGTCATTCTTTCCCAGTTGAATCGTCACAGGATTGATGGTGAAGGATTGGAGGAGAAACGTCCGCGTCTGGCTGATTTGAGGGATAGTGGAACTGTGGCAGATGACAGTGATATGGTTATCTTGTTGCATCGTCCAGAGTATTATCATATTTATTCGGATGAGCGGGGAAATGACCTTCATGGTCTGATAGAGATAAGTGTGCCCAAGAATCGACTGGGACCTTTGGGACGTTGCTATGCCAAGTTCAATACTTCTACTGGTTTGATGAGTGATGCATCAGATTTGGTTGATAACATGGGTTTTGAAGTTTCTGATCAGTTAAAGAAGAAAGGCAGCATTCCACCACCTCCTTTATCTGATCCAATGGGGCCGCTACCGTTTTGATGGTTGGTATTTTCCAATATTTGGTAGTGACAGGGAGTCTTAATAGCTTTGTTCACCATAAGGAATATATAAAATGTGCAGACCTAGTTATTTAGTCTGCACATTTTTCTTTTTTGAATTTCTCCTGTAAGTTAAAAGCTGACACCCAGCTTCTGAAGGCGCATGACTATTGATGTCTGACTACGTCCCATGAGTTGAGAGATCTGCTTGATACTCATGCCATCTGAGAATAGCTTCAAGAGATATGCATCTCCCTTTCTGCCCCATCGTTTATTGGCATTCTTATGAGGGCTATAATCCTCTTTGAGTCTTTCCGGATGGAGGAATTCCGTTACGAAGACGGAAGGACACTTGGTGTGATACATGATGAATGTTCTTGTCTTGGCTCTTGTGATTGCCACATAAAACAAACGCCGCTCCTCTCCATAAGGGTATTCATCACCCTTGCCAAGAATGAGATTGAGAATAGGATCATCATTCATCAGTGATGGAAAACCAAAGGTATCTTTATTGCATTGAAGCAAGATGACATAATCTGCCTCCAGTCCCTTTGACTTATGAACCGTGAGGAACTCTATTTCCCTTCCGTTGATGATATAGAAGAACTTGTTGCCTCTTTTCACGCTTTGGAAGTTATGGGACAGATAGTAGTCATCAAAGGAATATCTACCAAGGAGGAATACGGATTTGTCACTTGGAATGCTGGCTATGATACTGCTGACAGTAGATGCATAGTTATATCTGTCATATTCATAGAACAGCATATCTGTATGGGCCGATTCATTGAATGGAGAGATGTGCTTTGCTATCTGTACCGGATTTCTCTGGATGAACTCAGAAGACAGTTTTACCAGAGGATTACCGAATCGATAGGTGGTTTCTATCTTTTTCAAGTCCGTATGCCCAAAGAAGCTTTCGAAATCCGTAAACAAAGAGAGGTCACTTCCGGAGAATCGGTAGATGGATTGCCAGTCATCTCCCACACAGAAAAGCTTGGCCTTAGGTTCACCTTTTCTCAGGGCTTGCAGAAATCTGTATCGATCCATGGATATATCCTGGAACTCATCTACAATGATATACTCATAAGGACTTTGTTGCCATTTCTCACAGAGCTTGGTAGCTTCAAGGATGATGTCCGTAAAATCCTTCTGCTGGTTATTCTCCATACACTCCACATACTTCTCATACACTGGGCAGATGATGTTATCAATGATGAATAGGCTTCTCTCGTCATGTGCCTTATTGGCCAGGTTCCTGATTTCAGAAATACTCTTGCAGTTGGTTTTCATCAGTGTAATGAAGGTAACTGCGAGGCGGATGAATACCTTTTCCTCCTTGCTGTTTTTAGGCAGAACCATATCATAGAGCTTTTCTCCTGGTATTTCTGCAAATGGAACACCTTCTTTCTTTAAAAGCTTTTTTACTTTTTCTGCTATATCGAAATAATGGAAATCAGCACTGCTGGTTTCTATGAGCGTGGTACCAAACTTTCTGTGGAGTTCTCTTTTCCAGGTGATTCCATCGCCATATCGCTTATTGCATTCCTCGTATGAAATGCCTTTGCTTTCAGCAAACCACATGGGAACCATACCGTGCTCGTCCACGCCAAAATTTTCCAGGTAGAGTCGCTTCTGAATGCCATTTTTCTCATAGTGAATACTGAAATCAGGTCTGTACTGGCTATGATATTCGTCTAAGACCTGATGCTCATAAGCTTCTTCATATCTGAATTTGAGCCCAAGAGAGGAAAGAACAAAGCATAGCTTTTTCTCCTCTTCACTTCTTACGTAAACAGGTTTGCCATCCATGTCTGGCATTACAGCCTTGATTCTGTTATCTTTCATGGAGGCAAGTTTTTGGCGTTTTTGCTTTAATCTTTTCTCTTCATCGGTCTCCTGTACCTGGTAGTCGATGAAATATACCAGAATTGCCTGCTTGAATTTTTCATCCTCAAGGAGTTGATGGAAGATTGAAACAAAGAGGGAATCTGTATTGTCACAGATGCTCGGTTTGGCTTTCTGCTCCCTGGCGATGATATCCAATGCCAATTTGTGGAAGGTATAACCTCTTAGCCCCTGGATATCCATTCTGTCTGTCAATTCTGCTGCAGCCTTGTTGGTATAGCTGATGAGCAAGATCTTTTTGGGATCTACGTGCTTGATTTCAGTTAGATATTTGACCTTTCCTACAATAGAGGAGGTCTTGCCACTGCCGGCACTGCTTACTACCAGGCAATTGTCTTCCTCTGAAATGATAGCCTTTCTCTGTTGCAGGTCCAAAGGATACTTGAGGATATGGTCAAAGAAGTCCTTCGTAGTTTTGATGTTTCTATCTTCCTGCTGGGCATTGTGCTGCTTAACCAGGTTGGATATGTGTTCATATTGATAGATGAAGTCTGTTATCTTTTCATCTGTGATGGAAAAGATATTCATTCTTTTAAGGAGTGAGCTAAGTTCCACGTAGAGGGGATTGAAGAAGTCTTTAATTTCTCTTTCATTTTCATGGGAAATGAAAGAGTCTGCAAACTTGCTCTCAACGAAGTCATTTATGTCATCATGACTCTTGGGTCTCCCGTTTATTTCATTTTCTAGCTGTCTCTTTCCTGCGTCGTAACCATAGAGCTCTTCTGTGATTGATTCATTTTTATCCTTCACGATAGCTTGAAGCCGTCTTCTGATGCAGACGTACAAACTGACAGCTATCATAATGATGGCTGCTAATCCGAGAACTATTGGTATGTTTATGGACATATCTGTCATTATAGATTCAATTAATGTTTTCTTACTTCTAATCAGTTAGATTCATGATACTGATTGTTTTCATCTTTTTTCTGCTGCAAAGATAATAAAAAAACTGATACAATAGAACTCTAAGACTGAAAAAGAGGGCTCATGGAAAAATATGTTCTTGAATTGACGAGCAATATCGTCATAGTTAATAGTTGAAGCAATTGTTTCAAGATAGTGATATGATGCGAAAACATAAAGGTTTATGGATAGGAGTCCGCATTTTGCAGACTCCTATCCATAGTTATTTGGACGCAGGAGCTTCCATTTTTCCTGACTTGCCGTATTCTGTCTGTATCTTCTTGATCATATCTTTCACTTCCTGATCGATGCGGTTGAAGTTGTTATAGAGGATACGTTCCTTGGCATCAGTGGACTTGAAGTTATAGAATATGGGGAGAGGGTAGTTCTTGTAGTCTGCTTCCTCTGCCTTGATCTCGTCCATGTTGAAGTTTGTCTTGCAGAAGAACTTGGAGGTTTTGAACTCTTCTGCTTCCTGGATATTCATGGAGCCGTTCTTGCCGGTTTGGGTAACAGTGAAGTCTCTGGCTGTCTGTCCGCAGATCCAACCGGATGCCATGTCACTGATTTTTGAAGCTGGTACCAGGCTATCCATGTTCTCATTGAGGTTGATGGATGTACGGTCTCTATCAATGGTGATACCCTTTTTGAGCTGGACAACCTTACCGAAAATATCACCTGAGAGCCAATCCAGGGTATCCTTGCTTCTGGCCGAACCACTGATGACATTACCCACAGTGGTGATGATTTTGTCTTTACCCACCTTACCATAGTCGGCTTCCAGCTGTGGAAGTTCCTGAAATCCCAGCGTTACTGCCACCTTGTTGCTTCGGGCAGTACCAATGAGACGGTCTATCTTGTGGAAATAGAGAGTCGGCAGCTCATCCACAATGATGCTTACAGGGACGTTCTTGCCCTGTCCACTGTTGACTCGGGTTACCAGACGGTTGAGAATCAAAGCATTCAGAGCTCCAATGATACTTTCCATTTCCGGGTCATTGGCGATAAGCAGATAGCTTGGATTTTTAGGATCAGAAACCTTCAGGTCGAAATCATCTCCGCTGAACACCCAGTAGGCTTCCTTGGTAGCTAGGCGCGATGTCTGAACTCGAAGCGTACCGATCATACCTTCCAGCTGTTCCATGGCTTTGTTGTCGAAGGCTGTCTTGAATGGTCCCAGGAGTGGATAGACCTCTGGGTCTGTGACCAGAACCTCGAAAATCTCCTCATAGGAATGGTTCAGGAAGGATAGCACATGAGGCATGTCGGAGTACTGGCCTTTCCAGTAGGCAGGTTCTACCAGTTTATCCATTTGTCCCAGGCAGCCTTTGGCATACACTCTACCTGTAAGACGCTTATGGTGTGTCTCCGGGTCTTCGCTATATTCAGCATCCAGTTCATTACCCTGTTCATCGTATGGCTTCTTGCCGTAGTTGACGAAGAAATAGATACAGGCGGCCAGGAAGTTGGTAGCGGATGTCTGGAAGAACTGGTCGCTACCTCCTCCAGAACCTTTTTGACCTTTCTGAAGAGATTCTATCAGGGTTTCGGCAGTTTCCTGGGCGGCAGCCAGGTTGCCGATATACTTCTGCTGGATAGGGTTGACCCTGCAGCTGTATTCCACGTTAACGAAGTTGATGATTCGGAACTTACATCCTTCGGGGAGTCTGTTCTGTTCCTTGTTCTTTCTATAGTGGTAGTAGAGCTTGGTTGCCAAAGTGGGGAACTTATAGTCATACACCACCATGGAGAAGCCCTTTTTGGAGTGCTGCCTGATATAGGGTTCTATCACCGAGAAGGTCTTACCGGAACCAGGAGTTCCCACAACCCATGTTCCTCTGAAGGGATTGATAATGTTGATCCAGCCATGTCGGAACTTCCCCTGGTAGTAGAATCGCATCGGGATATTTACGGAGTAGGCGTTGCTGACACATTCTGTAGATTGCTCGAAACTCTCGTTCTCCAGGTTGAACCGGTCTTTGAGCATGCCGCTTCTGAAGTATTTGGAAATGTTGTCCAAGGCTACATGTACCAGAATCGTTCCTACTATGGAGAGCAGCATATATAGCCAGATGTTTCCCCTCAGGATTCCTATCTTGAAGTTCCAGTCCCAGTAGTAGATACCCACGGACAAAAGGGTAATCAGGAGGCCGGAGGATATAGGCCAGAAGACCATGCGCCTGGCATCATACTCAATCTGTTTCTTGTTCTTGGTGCCGATGCAGGTGATGATGACCATGATCAGGGTCACGATTTTGCTGTAGGGCAGGAACTGATACACAGACAGATGCTGGAGTTGGCGGTGGATACCCGTAATGATGCCTCCCAGGAAGTCCAGGTCTTCGGGACTGAAGGCATACATGAAGAATTCCAGCAGGAGTGTCACGTAAATGACGCCCCTAAAGAGGGTATAGGTTCCCTGTAATTCTTTTGATTCTTCCATTTCTTACTTGTTATGTTTGACACTGATGGCTTTTTGCATCCATCGTTTCTGCGAGGATGTGACAATCTCTGTCATGGATCTGGTGCGCTTGGGATTACCCCGAAGTTCAAACCACGAGTCCATGAGGGTGGTATAGGATACAAGCCTGTTCATCTTCCTCATCTTGTAGTTAAGAGACCTCAGGCTTCTTCTGACATTGCTCATGCCCTGGATTCTCTCCTGGGTGGTCATCTTTGCATTCTGATCCTTATCTTGCTTCAAGGGTACCAGATGCTGGATGTCTCCTGCTATCTGGATACCGTTTTCTACAATATCCGTATAGATATTGTTCTTCCGCTCAGAAACAGCCACTGCAATGAGGTTGGCAGGACAAGCAGAGCTGGTCTGCTTGAGCTGACGGATGTTTTTGAATGCCTGATCCACCTCGAAATAGATACCATAAGCTTCTGCAGCGATGCTTAAGATGTCACCAAAACTGTCAAGATAGTCATTGAACTGCTTCTGAAAATCAGTGATTTCTTCCATTTCTTCCTTCAGGAACTTATGACCGGTGAGATTGAGTCCCATGGCTTTCTTCTGAGCCAGCAGAGTTTGCTTGGCTTGCTTGGCATAGGTGGTGAAAAGCGCGGCTCTTGTCACATCTCCTCCGCTCAGGGCCTTTGCCTGGAGAGAAAGGAGGAGAAATACTCCCAATAATATGATATATTGCTTCATCTCTTCTTCATTATTTAAACCATGGTTTATGTTCTTGCCTTACCCTGTAGAACCTAGCCACCTGCTTCATGGCCTTGGCTTGACGCTTTCGGGCATCCGAAGCTATCATGGCATTGGTTTTCTCTATTTTGCCTGCGATGGCACGGTTCCACACATCTTCAAAATCATAGATGGTGATGCTAAGTGTCAGGCTGCGGAGCTTTTTATTCAATTGCTCCAGTTCACTGCTCAGCTGCCAGAGGAGCATGGTGCGTTCTGCACCAGTGAGCATGCTTTCCTTACCTCCTTTTTTAATGCCCTTATTTAATATACGATAGGTCTTGGCAAGTTCAGCTGCCGTTTCCATATAGAGGTTGTTCATACTCATGGTAGCAAAAGTTCCTTCAGGATTGATTCTTCTGGCAAGGTCTAGCTCCCAAAGATGGGTAAGTGTTTGCATGCCATCTTGAAACAAGGTGGATGCCAGAGCTATCTTTTCGGCATAACCCTGTGCAGTGGTGAGATAGGCGTTATACTGTTTCTCCCATTTCTTCATGATGTTTGCTTCCTTCACCATGGTTCCCTGCACACCCGCCAGGTTTTCCATTCCATCAGTCTGGCTTTTCACCTGACCATTAATTCTAGCCTCTCCCTGCTGGATGGCTGCATATTCCAATGGATTGGAGGTCACTGCTCCTTGTGCATGACACTTGATGCCAAATGCCCAGCAAAGCAGAGCAATCAGCAGGATTTGCCTGTCAACTGTTAATTTCATAAATACCCTTTCTTTTTTGGTTGTATTCTACTCTTCTCCGGATTTCTCCCACAATATCCTTGCTTGCGTCGATTCCCACCATTTTAAGACAGCCATTGGTTCGGTCACGGCTAAGGACAAAG
This sequence comes from Segatella sinensis, assembly GCF_040095255.1. NCBI lineage: Bacteria > Pseudomonadati > Bacteroidota > Bacteroidia > Bacteroidales > Prevotellaceae > Segatella > Segatella sinensis. Next base: position 20,788 of record NZ_JBBNGE010000008.1, read on the forward strand.
ACCGTTTTGATACCGAACAATAGCTGTAGAAGGTTTTGCTGCTGCTCATAATCCACCACACGGTAGAGCTCTATATAGTGGGTTGTTCTTGCCATAAGTCCCTTTTTGATGATGATCTGTTCTGAGGTTATTGTGTAACTGGTCATCAGCAGAGATAAAATGCTGACTATGGCACCAACTCCACACATGAAGGCAATGGTATGAAAACCCAAAATTCTGTTCGTGGAGGAGGGATTATCCATCCCTGCCAAAACCAATATCAACGGAACAAAAAACAGATGTGTAAGAATGATGTACCTAAAGCAAGGACGCAGCGTCATCCGTGGATATGTATTTTTTTCATTGTTATGCATATGATATGGATTGATTGTTATTCTTTGAAAGGAGAGTGGGACTAGATGCCCATTCCCCTTCCTTCGCCCCTAGATAGAGACTCTTCATGATTGAAATTCTCAAACTTGGCAGCGGCCACCTCGGCAGGAGATACCACCCCTGGTTTATAATAAACTCCCTTATGTTCATAGATGTCCGGACGTGGCATGGCCGGTCTTGCCAGACTGCTGGCTACATCCAAACCTGTGGTTACAGCTGCTAGTATGGCTGCTCCCAGATTAAACCCGTGGCCTTCCTTGGTATGCATCTTGACTTCTGGGAAGAGCTTGTCAAAAAGCTTCATCCTCTGATAGTCGTTGACCGTCAGGAACTTGTTATACTCCTTTTGGGTAATCTCGTGTGAAAACACATTACCGTCGATGACAGCTGACATCTTATATTTGCCTTCTATGACATTTCCATCGGCATCTTTCAGACGTTCAACAGCGATGTCACTGACCTCGGTGGCTCGTCCATGTTCACCGCCTCTTCTCCACTGTTTGCTTGGTTTGAGGTTCTCCAGTCCTTCTCCATTGACCTTTGCATCTCCCAGCAAGGCAATCCTGGTTTCCTTTTGGAGTTGTTCCAATGATATGTTTCCCAAGGATTTACTCTCTGAGGCAAAAAGCTGCTGAAGGTCTTTTTTCGAGAGTGATTCAACATGAAACCCACGTTGCTTGAGGAAGCTGGACATACGTTCGTTGCTATAGCCAGTATTGAGATTCTGTTCTGCTTTGGACTGTGGGAGCTGGATTTCCTTCATCACTTCCAGCTTGTTGCCTTTTTCATCCTTGAGAGGAAGAAGCTGGATGAGCATTTTGGCTCTTTCTTCATTGCTGGCATTTTTGAAATCCTGATAATCCTTCTCTGAAATCTTGAACGACCACATGCCCACATCCTTGGAATCTCGCAGGTTCAGAAGATAGTCGCCGGAAATCTGATCCCTCCAAGCCATGGCTGATGTAATATAGGCCTTGGTTGATTCACCCACCAGGCTATAGTTACCCTCAAGGGTAACTACTCCATGGGCTTTGTCCAGATTGCCTGAGAGGAAGGTATCTTCATTTTTGCCATTGGATGCAGCTTTGATCTTTACCTCGTCAAAAACCTTGTCAAATAGCACAAGGCGATGCTCGTCATCATAGTTGATGAATTTGATGTATTCATCTTTGGATATCTCGCGGCTCATGATCTGATTATTGATGACGGCAGTCATTCTGAATGATGTTTTCTCGCCATCATGAGTAGGGTAGGCCTGGATTTCTCCCACACTCACTCTTCTTCCATCTTTGACGGGAAGGTAGAAGCCTTTGTCCTCAGAGAGCATTCTTCCATCCGCCACTCCAATGGAGTTCCATTTGTCTATATAGCCTGTATGATAGCTGGCACGGGAGTGCTCCAAAGCAATGACGTCAAGCTGCTTTTGGTGATGAGTGGCTTCTGCATGGCTGATAAAGAGCTCTTTTTCCACCTCAGGCTTGAGACAGATACTGACATAATCCTTGGAGTTGAGCATCTGCCGGGTAATCTGATCCTTGAAATCACCTTCTATCACCTGGTTGATGATTGAAAGGCGCTCATCGATGGTTACAACTTTGTCCTGTTTGGAGCTTTTTTTACCCGAAGGTTTGAAGTTTTCCGCCATGAGCTTGGCAAGTTCCTCATCCTTCAGCTCATACTGCAGATTTCTATTCACCTGGGAGGACTTGATTGTTAGGGTCTTGTTTTTCTCATCAATGATGACCCCATGGGTGGAGAGCATATGTTGGAAGAGCTCTGGCGTAGGATAGAGGTTGGTACCCATTACCTTATCAAGTGGTTCTGCCTGTCCCTGTGGACGGACGAGAACTTTTGGCTTGGCTTGAATCTCCAGAGAACTGAGTGGATCGGTAGCCTGGTTTCCCTTGTCATAGAAACCATATGCACCGCTCTTGAACTCTCCTGGTTTGAGCTTTCCGTCGGGACGGTCAATGACTACCGGAGCTGAGGACGCAAAATAAGGTCTGCCCTCAAATCGTCTTATATGGAAGCCTCTATGAGAAAGCATCGCATATCTATCCATGAAGTTGTTGAATCTGCCATATCTGGCTCCCATGAAAGGACCAAAGCGCGGTTCTCGGTAGCCATACTCTCCATCCATGATAGTATGTCCCCATAGTCCGTGGTTTACCGGTGAGTTGGCATTCTTGGCTGTGGCCCATGCACCCGGCATATAATAGTCATTTCTAACTATGGATGTAAAAGTCTCATAGGCTTTTTTATTCCATGAGTTGGTTCCTCCGTTTCTAAGGTTTCCCACCTGCTTTGAGGTGAGGTCATAATACCTTGGAGTGGAAGAGTTATGTGCCAGGGTTACAAGCTGAAACTGCCCGGTAGGAGTTTGGATAAGATGGGCTTGCATACCATTGGCATTCAACGTGGCCTGGAGCTGGGGTGCTATATCCCAATTCCTAGGGTTTGTATTTTTTCTTAGAACACTCATTTTTTACTGTTTATCATCTGGTGCTTGATACTTTGAAAGAATGACGCATGTATGGCGGTTGGCAGTATAGGGTTTGTAGATATTGATACCACCTTGGCTGATTCCACGGAGTCGTTCTTTCTCTACTCCTGCGTCAATCAGGAGCTTGGCGATATATTTGGCTCTTTTGATACTGAGCTTTCTGTTATGCTGCTTAGAACCAGTTTGGCTGTCTGCAGCACCGATGACCTTGGCCTTGAGGTTATATTCCTTCATGGCTGCCGCTATTTCTGCGATTTCCACCTTTTGTTGCGCATCAATCAGGTCTGTGGTATTGATCTTGAAGAAGAAAAGTATCGGTGCATCGAAATGATTCCTCAAGTTGCTCTTTTCCATTTCTTCCTTAGCCTTCACCCTTTCTGTGAGTTGTTTTAATCCACGATAGTTATTCTTTGGGAAGGACATGGGTGCAGTTTCTGCTACTGGAGCTCTATAGATAAGTCCAGGATTCTGTTTGTGGTTCCAGCCCTGCTTACCTATATCAAGTGTCAATCCCATTTTGGCACCGATCAGATTATCCTTGAAGCGATTTCCGTTACCCATACCATCGAAGCTCTCCCTGGTGGTGGTTCCACCCAATTCTGCGCTGACACTGAGACGGCCAGCCACTCGATAGCTGCACAATAAGCCATAGTTGATGGCAAACAGTGATTTATGGAGGGTGGAGTTATGGATTGTACCTGCTCCTATAAAGGGTACGAATTTCCATTTGGATATGTTCTCGTTCTTTTCCTGATGAAATGCAGATACATTCAGCATCAGATCCAGATGGTAGTTTCTGAAATCATGCTTCTCCAGATGAGCAGTTTTGAATTTCAGACCTTCAAAGGAAAAACGCGTGCCAAAGTAAGGGGTGTGCCATTTTCCCAAGGTAACCTGGAGTGAGGGTGTGGTTCTATTAAAGAGATCACTGCATCCTTGAGGGGTTCCTGCAAATGCTGTTGCTGCCACTTTTCCAGATACATACCAATTGGACAAAATGCCAGACGGATGGAATCCATTCTCCGGTATGTCTTGTGAACCTGGAGTCGTAGCTGTAGTTTCCATTGATGTTGAAGAGGCATAAGATGCCACATAGTTCTTTTCATCCTCTGAGAAGACGACCTGGCCTTGTACGGCAACGGCACTCATGAAGAGGCCCAGGAATGATAGTCTTAATCTTTTCATTCGTTCTTTTTCTATTGTTATATATAATAATGTATAATGGGATTATGTCTTGGATGCAAGATAGTCGTATTTATAAAGCTTATAGCGGTTGATGATTTTCTCGCAGCTTCTTACATAGTGGATGTTGGTAGCATAACCGGCAGCCTTGATCCCCCTAAGCCAATTCTTGTGGTCTGTGGGGGCATACTGATGGCATCGTCTGTAGCGCTCACTCATCAAGAGCCTGGAATGATATTCCATACTTTCTTCCGGAGAAGAGAAATTGCAGAACTTTTCGTTTTCCCTGTCATCGTCATGGATGCTGTAGGGAAGACCTTTTTCTATCCAGCGGCTGCTGGCCTTTATACCAAAGAAGTTATGGCCTGATCTTGCCAGCTTACTTGTGCCCCATCCACTTTCAAATGCCATTTGGGATAGTATGACCGATGCCGGAATTCCATACTTTCTTTGCTGGTGCATGGCTTGTGGAGCATAGGTCCTTAGGAAATCCTCAGGACTAAGCTTTACGTCCTTATTAAGCCCCAATGCATCTACGGCTTTAAGTTGGGTGTCCCTTACGAAAGTAAGCAGATGGTAGGGATTCTCTATTTTACCATGAAGCCTGCAGGAAATATGCAGATGTGGTCCTGTAGCCCTTCCTGTCGATCCGCTTCTTCCTAATTCCTGTCCCGCATAAACCAGTTCATCTTCTTTGACCCAGATTTCAGAAAGGTGGCAATAGCTGATGGTATAGTTGCCGGCTTTCAGGGTAATGAAGTTACCAGACATAGGATCATAGCCCACTCTTTTAATCTCTGCATCGAACATGGCAAATACAACTTCGTATTTAGCCTCCAGGTCAATTCCCTGATGAAACCTGCCTTTTCCCGTAAAGGGGTCAGCTCTTTTACCATAGGAGGAGCTGATATGGATGCTTTTTAAGGGATAGCTGACGCTTTGGTATTTCTCTATCCAGTAGTTCATGTCATCCGTATGCATCTGTGCCAGTGCCTGAAAGGGCAGGAAAATGTGGCACAGAATTATCGATTTGAGTCTTTTTTTCATGTCACCTTATTTATTATGTTGGTGCAAAGGTATAAGGAATGTTTTTAAATGTTTGAGAGATATAAATCGATTTTCATTTTTAACATAAAAACGCCATTTCTGTCAAGATACAGTCTGAAAAGTGTTAATTTTTCACTTTGATTATGCAGAGGTGGTTAAAATCAGAAAAATCAGTTAACTTTGCGGCAAAAAACTAGAAATATGAATAAAGTAGAAAGATTTCAGGATAGCGAGATTCCTTACGAGTTGCTAGCCTCATTTGGTCTCACACAGGAGATGGTAGAAGATCTTCCCATGAAGGTTTTGGAACAGTTGCTTTCGGGGCAGCGTACACCGCTTCTGCCCATTAGTATTCAGGATAGTGAAGGTAAAGCTGGCAATTACCTCGCAAGACTTTCCTTGGTAAGAGTAGAGGATGGCATTGATGTCATGCTCATGCCTTACAAGGAGAGTACCTTGCTGGAGGAATTTGAGGAGCAGCAGCAAAGCATCCTCAGGAATGGAAGCGCTTTATACTCAGAGCAAGATGCCCTTTATTACCAATTGGATGCTTCCACTCATCAGATTATGTCCATGCCTTCTCATGTGATTGAGCATAACATCCAGGTACTCGGAAAGAGCATTGATATGGTAAGTAGTGATGTTGAGCAACTTATGCATGGTGAAATTCTATGCCTGAGCAAGGAAGAATCACCTATAACCGTTGGTATCGACTTGACAGAGGACGTGGGTATTAGAATAGTTAATGGTGATAGAGTTGCCTGGGAGAAGGAAGTTGCAGGAGAGGATCTTCCATTATATAGCTTTGGCATTAATGGATGTTGGGTAAATGACGGAGCCTTATCTTACGTCAGAGAAGAAGATTATACCCAGGAGATGATAGATGCCTTGGAAGAGAAGGCAAGTCAAGTGAGAAGTAACGCTCTTCATCGATAGCGCTAATTAATTATTATGGGTATGATACTTTCAGGTTACTATGAGGAGCATGAGCTTCTCTCGTGGTATGAGCAGGGAGACATCTCTGCTCTTCAGTATATTGAGCATCATTCACCGGGAATGGGTGATAGGTTCAAGAAATGGTGTCACCAATATGCCAGCATGGAGGATGAAGCGGCAGCTATGGATTTTTTGGATGAATATAATGGTCTATTCCTGGATTCTGAGGAACTTTCTACGGAAAAGTCCAATAGTATTGATAATGAGATGTTTGAGAATTGGCGAAAAGATACCCAGTTGCTCAATGACCTTTGCAGTTCTCATGCTGCACTGCATATCTCCCTTTGGCGTTACAGGAATCCCACCTCTCTTGACAGGCATAGCTGTGCCGCAGATTTAAATGTTCCCATGGAAGATATTGAAAAATGGTGGAATGTCGTGGATTTCCTAAATTTTGAGAATAATGGTCATTTTCAGCCTATTAGATTGGATGAGAATGCGTTGGGTATGGCTATCTTTTACCTTTGTACCCAGCAACAAGTTGAAATGAATTAGTTAACGGGTGTTAATGTGAACTATATAACGCATTTTTTTCAGTTTATGTTTGGTCATTTCAATTAATTTCATTACTTTTGGGGCGCAAATTCGTACTTTTAAGTGCGAAGAATATGAAGTAAACTATAAGATTATGAACAATCTTTCAAAATCTAAATACATTACTTTCAGCCAATGTCCAAAGGCATTGTGGCTAAAGATGTATAAACCTGAAGAAATTGAGATAGACCCATTGACGCAAGCCCGTTTTGATGCCGGTACAGAAGTGGGGAATCTTGCCAAAAGTTTATTTGGCGAATATACGGAAGCGACAGTCTGCAAAATGACTGCCGACGGGAGTCAACGCCCCGACCTTCAGGCTATGATTGCAGCAACCCAAAAGGCGATTGCTGATGGGGCGGACAACATTGCCGAGGCTGCCTTTATATACGACGGGTGTTACTGTGCCGTGGATTTGCTGCACAAGACACCCCAAGGCTATGCCATATATGAGGTGAAAAGCAGCACCGACCTGAAGGAGCTGGAAGTGTATGCACAGGATGTGGCATATCAGAAATATGTGCTCACCAACTGCGGGCTTACAATAACGGGCACTTATCTTGTAAACATCGATAACGAATATGTACTTGACGGCGAACTCGATGTGAAGGGATTCTTCCGCATAAACGATATCAGCGAGGCGGTTGCCAACGAATATGTCAAGGTGCCAGCCCAGGTAAAGGCTGCGAAGAAGGTGCTCGAAGGTGGAGAACCCAAGCAGGATTTGGCAGAATACTGCAAAAAGCCATACGCCTGTTCGTTCTGGAACTATTGCAGTCGCAATGTCATACCTTCGCCATCAGTCTTCAACCTGTACCGCATGTCTTTCAAGAAAGCATTGGAGCACATGAACGAAGGCCGTCTGTCGTTGGAAGATATGAGACAGGAGAAGCTCACCGACCTACAGCAGTTGCAGCTGGAATGCACATTAGGCAATACTTCCTATATCAACAGGAAGGCTATCGGTGAGTTCTTGAAGAAGCTCTCCTATCCGCTTTATTTCCTCGACTTCGAGACCGAGCAGACCGTGATACCGAAGTATCAGGGCACGCATCCATACCAGCAGGTCACATTTCAGTATTCGCTTCATTACATAGAGCATGAAGGAGGCGAATTGAAGCATCGTGAGTTTCTCGGCATATCGGGCGAAGACCCACGCCGTGCTCTAGCCGAGCAACTCTGCAAGGACATCCCACTCAACGTCTGCACCACAGCCTACAACAAGGCTTTCGAGTGTACTCGTCTGAAGGAACTGGCAGAGGCATTCCCCGACCTGGCATCGCATCTTCTCAACATCGAATCCCACATTGTGGATCTTCTCGATCCGTTCCGTGCCGGCTATTACTATATGCCAGCCATGAACGGTTCGTTCTCCATCAAGAAGGTGCTCCCGGCATTGTTCCCCGATGATCCCGAACTCGACTACCACAACCTCAGTGGCGGTGTTCAGAACGGCGGCGAGGCAATGAGCATTTATCCTCAGATACAGTTTATGGAGCCAGAAAAGCAAAAGAAGGCTCGCCGAGCACTGCTCGACTATTGCTGCCTCGACACACTGGCTATGGTGAAGCTGTGGGAGAAGCTGAGGGAAGTGAGTGAAGAATAATACTTTTATACAAATAATATTAACATTTTAATGATATTGAATTATGGCAAAAAAAGCTAGTCAATTTATCTTTAGAAAGGATTATGAAAAATGGTTGCTTAAACAGGGCGTAAACTCTGTTGGAGCTTATTGTCCACAAGATAAATATAAATGCAATGGCAAAGACTATTTGTATTTAGATCTTATTGGTGTTTTCGCAATAGAAGATGAACGCTTGTATGTGAATGCACTTTTTGAAGAGTGGAAAGCTGAGATTGATAAGAAAAACAATCTTAAGACTACTCTTAACCGCTTGTCTTATCTTCAGAAATATAGACAGTTCGTTGAAACCATTGTCTATGGTAAAAAAAGATTAAGCAAAGAAGATAATGCGATATTGAATGGAATTCGAAATGCCCTACCTTCTGTACGCGATTCAATTAACAAATCACAGAATCCAAAAGTAGATGGTATGGATTCGTTAATAGAGTATATTAGTACAAAGCAGTTTATAAAGTTGGCAATAGAATCGTCTTACTTTTTCTCTCCCGACCTTATGGTAGAAAGGTTTGAAGAGATTAAAGAATACATTTGCCAACAAAAGGATGTAGATCCTGCTTTTGACAAAGAACAATACAAAGTCAAGTTCCTTCCTGCACGATACTCTTCGAAAGAAGATGCGGAAGATGGAGTACATGAGCCTGTTGTAGAAGAAGGTAAAGTCTATTTCAAGCTTCAAAACGCAGCACAACGTCTCTGTGTTATCTATCAAGAAGGAGCAAGGGGTAAGAATAAAGAATGTGGTGGAAACACTTGTGGAGGTGGCAATGGCAATACCAGAGTGTGCCAATTGATTAAGGACCGTACAGGGTATGACCTTGGAACAACAACAAACAAAAAGCACTTCAGAAACTTTATCATTTCACACATTTGGGGGCATGCTATTGATCCACGTTACTTTACAAATCTGTGGAATATCGTTATAGTTCCAGCATGGGCTAATCACTTGTTGGACAAAGATGAAGAAGGTACTTTGGCTTCCACATTCAAAGCTACAATACAGAAAATCATTACTGAGCTATATGATTTTAATAATATTAACTGGAACTGGGCGTCTATACAAATGACATCTCCTTCTTGCAACAATAAGGAAGTCATTAGCGGTAGATATCAGATAAATATTATTGATCACAAGTCTGGCAATGCGCCTTTGGGCAAAATTTGGAAAAAGCCAGTCTCTATATAATCATCTTTCCTGATTTTCCGGCTTCACATTCCGGTTCTTCCGAATAAAGAAACTTGGTGCAAAGGCAAAAAAGCATTACCTTTGCACCCAGTTTTATTCACTTAAGCAAAATAGAGTTATGACAATATAAGTAAAGAATACGAATACTACAGAAGAGATGTAAGTTCAAGACTCACTGTTCTATTATTGATTCAACTAAAAAATACAATGAAAATGAGATTGACAAAAGAGGATCAGGCAATGATCAAGGAAGCCAAAGGCAACAAGGTTTCCGGACCAATCTACAGCGAGGACGGACTTCGCTTGTTGAAAGTACTCTGCAATCCAGAGTACCTTGAAGTGAAAGACGGTGTGAAGGCTATTTGCGATGAAGCCTTCATGGGACTTGACAATCTTCATGATTTGGTGTTGCCAGCATCTGTTGTCAACTTGGGTGAAAGAGCTTTCGCAAGCTGCCACAAACTCTTCAAGATAACAATGCCTGGAGTAGAATTTATCGGGAAAGAGTGTTTTGCTCTTTGTTATAATTTAAAGGAAATAGCCTTACCTGAGACATTGCGCCAGATTAGAGCAGGTGCCTTTGCTTGCTGCAAAGCTTTGGAAGAGATAAATATTCCAAGTCACCTGAAGATTGTCGACATGTCTGCATTCAGAAGTTCCGGGCTGAAAAGTCTCAACATCGTGATAAGTGATGACTGCGAATGCTGTATTTATGACAAAGCCTTTGCAAGTTGCAAGCATCTGGAGTCTGTATATCTAAACAAGAATGTGAAGATTGTGGAGCGAATGGCGTTTGCCAACTGCACTTCACTAAAGACGATTGAGTTTGAGCAGCCGTCATTGACATGCTGTGCTGGTGAAATAAACGCAACGATGCTCATTGGCTGCACATCTCTCGAAAAGATTATAGTGCCAAAGAACAAGTACAACCATTATCCGGACTTCAACATCCAAGGCTATGAGTCCGCTCAGTTTGAGACTCGCGACTTCAATAGTCTTATAACTCCGAAAGAATAGATAGAGACTCTCGTTGGCACTATGAATAAGACATGATTGCAACTAAGATTGCAACAAAAAGTTAATTTTTGTTGATTTTCTATGGTCTGATTTTTTTATTTCAGAAAAACAGGGTAAATTTCGCGCGACAACATTTTAAAACATTAAGAAATATGGTAAACAAAATCGAAACAACAAACAGTGGAAAGAAGCCTTTCACCGACAACGACGAGGCTTTGCGTCTTATCGACCTCATCCAGCAGGGCGACTCCAATGCGGAGAACGAGTTGGCAGAACTCGGTTCTGTCTTTATCAAGGCTGTGGCAAAGCAGTATGTTGGCAAGGGTCTGTCAAAGGAAGAACTTATTGCTGCCAGTCGTTACGGAATGTTACGTGCCAGCCACAAGTTCGACAAGTCTCGCGGCTTTACCTTTGCAGCTTATGCCATATGGTGGATGCGCGAAGCCATCTTGCAAGCTATTCACAAAAAGAAAATAACTAAAGAAGAAAGAATATGATACACAAAGATTTAGGCGACATCCGTGCGCTAACACTCATCAGAGTGGTTCTCGAAAGAACGGAAAATGAAGAGTTGAGAAAACAACTGGAAGAGTATCTTCAAAACAAAGAAGAACTGTGGTTGGACTCTCACAAGGAAAACTTCTATACATTTGCCACCACACTCGCTAAAGAGTGGCTGGCAAGTCATCAATCATAAAGTTAAACTATATCACAGACAATGAAAGAGATTAACGCAGAAATATATTTGAATGGAAATAATGACGGTACTACCGTCAAACTCTCTGACGAAGAAGCAGAGAATCTCCTTACGTTATGGAAAGAAGCCCAAGACACCATTCTCAAAAGCATGGAGGAAGAAGACTATTGGGAAAAGTTTGACCCTTGGTTAAAGGAAAAAGCTCCTAACCTCCATGAGAAGATAATGGATGCTTACTATCAGGAAACCAGCGAGCGATTGAGCATAGGAGGATGGGTAGAGAGTGATGAATTTATGTCAATAGGTCATGACATAGACGGGGCATATCTTGATTACGACAATGAAGTTGTTATCAACCAAATTTTTCCTCCATCAAAATAAAGGTCTAAACGAAAAGAAAATGAGAATATATCTGAAAGTAAAGAAAGACAACGCCTATCACGTTACCAGCCTTTGGAGCAAGCACATTAAAGAGCAAATTTTGGAAACTGTCAAAGAAGTAAGTCAGAATTGGATGTTTGAGCCGAAGTTATATCCTATGTTTTATCAAGAGGATACGCATAGCCACTTTGTTGAAGCAAACAACGAACGTTTCTTCTTCGAATGGTTGATGTACGAGCTTTGCTTTGTGTGGGAACTAAACGATTTCGAAGGATACGAAGACGAGTACTCTGATTTTGCACGCGAAAGAGATGTATTTTTAGATAAAGATAAGGTAGAGCCTTCCAAGGAATACGTCTATATCGGTTCGTACATATATGGACAAGAAGAACCGCTTGCTCTCCCTGGACTTGTGTTCGACCCCGAATACGCAGAGGATGGTGAGGTTTTGGCAGAATGTATGTTTACGAGTGATTTTGAAGACGAAAAATTAAAACGGGAATATATGTCTAATGGAAACGATGAGGAATGGGAAAAGGATACTCAAGCTTTGTAGCATAGCCTTGTTGGCATTGTCTATATGCTCTTCATGTTTGGACAAGTCTTCCGATACAAGTCTCAATAAGAGTTCAGGTAAGTCTGACTCTACCGAGACTTACCACACAATAGTCTCTGACGACAGTCTCGTGACAGCTGTCTGGCATAATACAGGCGAAGGCGGAACCGCACCCGACATTGACTGTGTGGTGAAATTCAAATCAGAAGATGGCAAATTGCACGAGGAGCATAGACCTTTGCTGCAACTTGCCCATCCTAATGATGATTACAGCCACCATGAAGTGCAGAAGATAGTGAGCCTTGACGATGAGTACGGCAATCGCTCCTACGTGTTCTTCCTCTCTGCTAAAGTAGGAAGCAACGAGTACGCTCGCGACATTGTGGCTTTCGAGATAGCCGGTGACAGTCTGCGACCATTGTACAACTATACCATAAAATAATTGAAATATGGGCATTAAAACATTCCTCGCATCACTAATGATGCTGATAACCATAGCCGCTATGTGCTCGCCGCTGTACCTTGTTTGGCTCGGATTGACAATGGACGGCTCTGCATTAGTGCGTATAGGCTTGATAGTCGTCGGACTTATCCTGTGCAGATTATTCAAGCCTGTATCCAACTTGTTTGACAAGGATTTTAAATGGTTCTGACCAATGAGAACTGGAAATATAAACATACATAATAATACAATTCTATGGAGAAATATAATATAGGACAAGAGATTCTGAAGGAAGTAAAGGCAAAGTACCCTTCAGTAACGGCTTTTGCCAAAGACTTGTGTAAGTCGAGCTCTGCCACATACGAGATATTCGGCAAGACAAGTCTCGACACCGACCTGCTGCTGAAAATATCACAGTTACTTGAGAGAGATTTCTTTAGAGAGTTCTCGGAGAAATGTCTGAATGGAGAAGTGGCTGTGGAGAACAAGGATATGACAGAGAATCATATCAACTGTCTGTTGCCGGAAGACGAGTTGCATGTCTTCACATATGATAAGCACGAAATGGTTCTTGAGGAGTACTTCCTGCTTCCACGCAAAAAGCCACTTGTGGCATTTTGCGGATGGAAAAATAGAGGCGAGGAGGCTTGCGTTAAGCAAACATGCGTAATAGGCGAAAATATCTTTGGTAAAGGAATGGTGAGGTCGCTTAGAGTGGATTCAAATAATTTAGCCGACTTGGAGGCACAAATCCCTATATTGACATCCATTCCACAGAAAGCGTTCGTTATTCTATACCGCGGTAGGGGACTGGACAACGGATACGACTATGTGATTCTCCTGACAGAAAAACTGCTTGCTGCTTCAGGAAAGCACGTCGTGTTGATATGTAGTAATAGAAATTGGGTGTCAATAACCAATGACAAAGCTGTATATAGCTCAAATGTCGAACCAACATTCGACACATGGAAAGAGCGCATCTTCGCATGCGTGCTGGATAATTGCGAGAATGACTTTGTATACAATCGCGAGCTTTACAATGCGATAAAAGGTTGTGGCTATATAGATGCCATCAGGAATTGTTTTGGTTCTCATATGGAAGATATAGACGAAGAAAAAGTGAAGCAACTCATAGCAGAAGCCAAGGAAAAACTAAGCACTTTCAAGGATACTATCATCAAGGAAGATGAAGGAAGAGAACGCCATTTGATAAGTTCACTTGTTGTTCGTCCTGAGGATATGGAAAAGTTCAAAAGACACAGGGCAAAAGAAGCCGTCAGCATATGGATTGATGTATTTAAAGATACAGGCACAATTTATAACTTTCAAGGTTCGTTTGAATCAATGATTTTGGGTGACGATTTTGTGTGACGATCCATGGTACTCAGACGCTCCCATGTAACAAGTAGATTTCGCTCACCCTCCCCAATCTGTTTAAATGTAATATTGTATTTGATAAAAAGGATATAACTCACAGCCAATATGCCAAAGAAGATAACATTCAATGACATTCTCCAGAACAAGATAAAAGACTTTGTCGGCACCAAGCGGTGGAGCAATTCACAATTTGCTTCACACTACTCGGACACTTATGCCGAAGTTTATGGCAAGATGGAGGCACCCAGCACCTCTACCTCGCGTAAGCTTATCGAAGAAAAGGGTCACGAGTATGCCGAAAAGGAATGCATCATTTTGGAGAAGCTCACGTCCATCACCTTTTATAAGATGTGGCTTGAAGAGCAGAAGCGTATCATTCTCAAGAAGATGGACGACTACTCTTTGGCACATGGTCAAGAGGTCGGGAATCATGAAAAGACGTTTGACACCGAAATTCAATTCGGCAATCTTGTAAGGAAATACACACATTCTGCTGGCAGTCTGTCGATTGACTCCCTTAGTGCTTGCTTCGACCGTTATGTCAATGTCGAGACAAAGATGCCCCTTGTGGTGCTTTGCGATACCGCAGCTTTCGCAAGTTATCTTGTTGAGGAGTGCATAGACAACATATTGTATGTTGATGCCGACAAGCTCTTGGAAGATGGTGCCGACTATCCTAACAATGTTGTCTACACCTCGCTCAAAGCATCGCCTATGAGCAAGGAGGCTGGTAGGTGTGTCAACGATGCGCTCAAGTTAATTTACGGTTCTGCTGCAATTGGCAAGACCAAGCACGTTATAGTTATCATAGAGTCGTGGGACAAGGATGCTATCGACAAGTCGCTTGAGGCATGGAATGAGAGTGTCCTACTTCTTCAGTTCCATTGGACATATCAGCTGATGCACGGATGGGTTCGCATTGAGGAGAATGCAGGACGTATGCACCCGGTACTCAAACGCTTTGTCTGTGACACATTCAATGAGATCAAGACTATCAAGGATCTACATGGCAACGGTCACTATCGTCCAAGTTTTGATGGCCTATACAACCTCCACAGCACAACGTGCATGAATCTGGACAAGGACGAGGATGCTTTGCTAATGGAACTCATGAAAAACGACTTGCACACCTATGGCATAACCAGATACCTTATCTCAAGAGTATATAAGACAGATGACAAAAAGGCAATCGGACGAATCCTCAATGAGCTGGAGAGGGAAGCAGTATCGCCACGCCCATCTATTCCTGAAACTACCCGTAAGCACATCACGAAATGCCTTGGCAGCGTAAACACTTTGCCAGAGGCTTTCAAAGACGAGATACTATGTTGGATAGCACAAGGCGGTTCGCCTGTAATGCCCGACTGCGATGGACCAAAAGAATGGATGGAGTTTATCTTGAATCAGTATGATAAACAGCAGGAATGGCTTGATGACGAGGCATACCTTTCTGCTCTCAATATTCTCAAGACGGATGGGTTCCCTATGTATTGGTTTTCTGAGAAATGCGACCAGAAGTCGCTACTCACGGCAATAATCACTTATCCAGAATGGAAGGAAGCCTTCCCGAACAGAGAAGACCTTGAACTTCCACAACTGCAATTTATTCTTCTTGATGGCGAAACTCCTTCACTTGATGCGAAAGGTTGGAAGAGATGGTTCGAGAGAAATTACAACCTCAATAGCGTTACTTCCAACTTTGACCTTACGATACAAATTCGCCAGTTGAAATTGAAGATGGGACGCCTCTTCTGATATTCGTTTTCAACAATTGTGAAAGCATAACCGACTGAAGATAAGCATATTATCTTTGGTCGGTTTTATTTTTATACCTTTTCTTTCAATATTCTTGAAAATCATTCACTGGGAGTTTCGACATTTTCTATCTATCTTTGCAATCGCAAATTCGAACAATGCCACCAGGTCATCAGATTGGACCTTAGCCCTCAACAGACGACACCTGCTATCTGCAACGTGCGAAGAAGCATCTGAAAACAAAACTCATAAAAAGAAAGGAACTATTATGTACATCGTTTTTGATTCATGCAACAAGCCATTGCGCCGCTTCTCATCTTGGAAAGACGCATTCAACTACAAACAATATGCCAGCGTTATGATTGGACCATCTGTCATATTTAATAATTGTAAACAACAACTTTAACGGAATATAATATGGCAAAGCAACTGGATATAAGAATCGACAGACGAAGCTTCACCGTGTATCCAACAAAACTGGAGCGTAAAAAGGTTTATGGTTGGAACGAGCTGCGAGTGGTAACACCAAATGGAACGCCATGCCAACAGGCAGGATTGAATAGTGATGGTGTGACTATAATACCAAACGGCAACATAAAGAACGGAATGCTTAGTGAAGATGGGTTGTGGATGGAACGCTCAGAGCTAATAGCATTTGATGCCAATGGCAACATGGCCCAAGCTGTTTCTTCGTCCTTTGATGAATGAGAGAAAACTGCGCTCGTTGAATGCTAACGTGGAAGCCAACCAACATGCCGACGATGCAGGATTTGACATGCTAAACAAGTATGGTACGAAGGTGGCTTTGGAATATCTCCATGACAACCCGGAAAAAGAAGTCTATTTCGCAGATGACGGGCATGATACATTCAGAGGAAGAGAAGACGAGGCGGCATTTATCACCAGATTCATGCGCACTTTAGGATTACTTAAATGCAGTGAGCAGAAAGAAATACTTGATGATGTGATGCATAGATATACTGAGCTGATAAGATATCTTGACGAGATTGGTGAGAATGACCTCAGACCAAATGTGTTGCCGCTCAATGCTACGCTGCTCAGCAGAACGGTGTTCAAAAACGGCAAACGTAACTCGGCAAGCGTCTTTGGCAATGATGCCATGCTTGATGAGGTAGAGGTGGATGTGCTGAACAAACCTTTGACATCAGGTCAGATTAAGGCTATTCTGCCAACGTTGACAAGCACAGATGTATTGTTGGAACAGATAAAGAATCATGGCAAACAAAAAGTGGCTAACATAAGAGCATATTATACTCAACTGCAGAGGGATGCAGCACGACAACTGAGCAGCCTTCGCAGCTTGGGAGGACATTATACTCCAAGCCATTTGGCACAACTGGAGGAGCGTGCAAACAATACTGATATGATGAATGCGCAGATAGCCAAGGTCGAGACACAGACCGGATTGCTCTGTGAGCTTCTCAATAAGTTTACCAATGGTCAGGCGGTTGGTATCCCTATGGCTTTGGTTGCTGATGGGGAGATAGAAGACAACAGACTCGTGGATTACGTTTCGGTTGGACTGTTTCTTGGTTTCAAGGTTGTTGGTAGCAAGACCACAAGATCAAGTATAAAAGCGGTATTTGCGGTTAATGATGGTAGATGCAGATTGGACATTCCCCTTACCGAAGAGAGTAAGCTCATGACTATATACAATCAAACGCATCTTGGCGTGATGAGGCAACGACTGTCTAAAGTCACTCTTGACACATGGGATTCGCTATTGTCTAATTCTACTCGCGAAAGGGTTTACATCGTTACTGGCAATCTGTTGTCGGGTATTGCCTATGCCAAGGAGTTCGGCAAGAATGTGGGCAACCGTAAATTGCGCCAGTTGGCAATGAACAAAGGGCGTGGACATCTCGTCACCTATACCGACGACATGGGGCGTGTAAAGAACGGCTATATGCTATCAAGGATGTTCCGCCCTACAGATATTCAGCTTTATGCACCAAAATCATAAAAATATGAGAACAGAACTAAATAATAATGCCACACTACTTCTGAAAGATGGCAATGTGGCACATGTTAATAACATCATCGGCAGTGGCGGACAAGGTTTTGTCTATTCCGTCACAGTAGATGGCGAAGAATATGCTTTGAAATGGTATAAACAGAATCCGGGAAACGTGTTCTATGAGAACCTGCAGAAGAATGCAGAAGACGGAGCTCCTTCATCATCGTTTCTGTGGCCAAAGGCTGTAACAAAGGTGAGGTATGGCAGTTTCGGCTACATCATGCCACTCAAGCCTGAAGGCTATTACGAGTTTAGTCAGTACAGACTGGCAAAGGTTCGTTTCTCCTCGTTCAGAGCAATACTGAACGCTGCCATCGAGTTGTGTGAGGCATTTAGGCTTCTTCACGCTAAAGGACTTTCTTTTCAAGACTTGAACGATGGTGGCTTTTTTATACATCCCGATACTGGACACCTGCTGATATGCGACTGTGATAACGTATTTCCGCATGGCGAGAGTTCGGGAGTGCTTGGCAAGGCAAGATACATAGCACCAGAGATTGTTTTGGGCAAGAACATGCCAAACAGTTATTCTGATCGTTTCAGTATGACGGTGATACTATTCATGCTTTTCTGCATTGACCATCCGTTTGAAGGAATGAATGTAGTTCGCTATCCATGTATGACCGAGGAGATAGAACGACGATTGTTCGGTGAGCAGCTTTGCTTCATGTATGATGATGCGGACACAAGGAATAGACCCGTGCGTGGTATTCACTCGAATGCGATAACGATGTGGAACTTGCTGCCCGATGTACTGAAGGATTCTTTTAAGCTGGAGTTTGCCAAAGCTAAATTGGATGCGCCCGAAACGAGAATGACAGAGATGCAATGGATAGATGTCTTTACTGGTATTCGCGACTCACTCGTGGAATGTCCGTTGTGCGGCGACGAATCGTTCTTTAGAAGAATAGGTGTGGTATGTATCAATCGCAACTGCAGGGGAACATCAACAGCAGAAATGTGGATGGAGACCGAAAGCCGTTCTATTCCGCTTTTCAATAACAACATCCTGCGTATGGGTAAAAGCGATGCCGTAACAGGACGTGTGGCATTGAAGCCTGGAGGCAACAATATTCTTCTCGTTCAGAATCTCACTACTCATGATTGGAGAGTAATCACTCCTTCCAACAAAAGTGTTACAGTTGCTCCACGAGGCTTCTTCCCGGTCAAGGATGGGATGAAAGTAGAGCTAACAGATAACGAATCAACAATAACATATACAATAACTCATTAAATAATATCGACAATTATGGCACTTACCGATTACGAACTTACACCTGCGGCTCGTCGCACACTCAACCTCTTTCTTATGATTGACGTCTCAGGCAGTATGGCTGGAGAGAAAATAGCAGCAGTGAATGATGCTGTACGAAACGTTATCCCTATAATCAACAATATAGGCGAAAGCAATCCGGATGCAGAAATTAAGCTTTCTGCCATGACGTTCAGTGACACAGTTATTTGGCAGACCCCACAACCGGTTGCTGCATCTCAACTGTCATGGAGCGATAAGACTGCCAGCGGTATGACCTGTTTGGGCAAAGCTTGCAACGAACTTAATCGTCAGCTCTCGCACAAGACTGGTTTTCTGAAATCAGCCTCTGGCTCATACGCTCCTGTAGTAATTCTCCTTAGTGATGGAGGTCCTACTGACGACTTTAACGAAGGAATGAAAACTCTGGAAGGAAATGCGTGGTTCCGCCATTCTACCCGTATATCCATTGCGATAGGTAACGATGCTGATACCAACGTTTTGGGTATGTTTACTGGCAATCCCGAGTTGGTATTCCGTGTTCACAACATAGATGCTTTGAAGGCAGTAATAAAGGTTGCAGTTGTCACTTCATCTATGGTTTGCAGTCAAAGTTCTTCGGTCTGCACATCCTCATCAAACACAATGGCAACTCCCTCAAAATCTCAACTTACGGCTGATGCCATCGCTACGGAGCTACAAGGTGAGTTGGGCATAGATGTTGGCGACGATGCATTAATGAACGAACTGGACATTGACGAATTCGACTGATCATGAGATATGTTCAGAACCAAACCGTAAAGGGTGCGAGCCATGCTGATGCTGGAGGAGAGTGTCAGGATGCCTCGCTATCCTGGAAGGATGAGGACATGGCTATGATTATTGTGAGTGACGGTCATGGTGGAGAGAGGCATAAGAATAGTGCTATAGGTGCAAAGTTATCTTGCCAAATAACGATGAGCCATCTGCGCGAGTTTTGCAACAATGTCGGGAATGAATGGCTAATCCACAACTCCAAGAATACTATCAGAAGACTTTGTATAAGCATATTGGCGGAATGGATTCACGAAATATCCTGCATACAGAACGCCGACGATATTGTTTCATACGGCTGCACGCTTATTGCTTATGTCCAAACGAAGCATTTCTGGTTGGCATTGCAGATAGGTGACGGCAGGTGCGTTGTGCTCAACAAAGCTAACGAGTGGAGCCAGCCAATTCCATGGGACGATCGTTGTATGCTGAATATGACTACGTCGCTTTGTGATGAAGATGCTGTCAATGAGTTCCGTTTTGCATACGGAGATGCAGAATCCATGCCGAAGGCTGTGTTTATCTGCTCTGATGGTGTTGATGGAACATTTGGCTCAGGAGATTTGCTTTATGGATTTTATGCCAATATCATGAAATCTGTTTGCGATGATGGTATAGAAACAGTTACAGCACAACTACCTGAAGTTCTCTCTCATTACAGCAGGACTGTCAGCAAGGACGACATGAGCATTGCTTTTATGCTATAATTACAAGAATATTTTATAATAAAAAAACAAAACAATGGAGAAAAATCAAATGATGGATATGCATGTAGAAATGGGTCTTGACTCAGAAAATGTCATAGACAGCAGTTCGCTCGACCCTCTGTTCGAGGAAGCTGCACGCATAATCGTAACAATGCGGTCGGGCTTTGCCTCGTTGATTCAACGGCGCTTGTCTATCGGCTACGACCGTGCGGTCAGAATTATGGACCAGTTGGAAAAGGCTGAAATCGTGGGCGTGGCACAGGGAAGCAAGCCGCGAGAAGTGAAGATTCAAGATGAGAACAGCTTGGAGAATCTGCTTGTGGCATTGCGCCGAATAACTAAAATCAGTAACATTCTGACTAACGAAGAAGCATACAAAGACATTGTTAATCTGCTGAAGCAGAAAGGTGACAAGCGATACATTGCCGTGCCTGATTGGGAAGACGAATGTGAAGGCGATGACGGTGACGGAACAGAAGTGTCAATATTCGGCATCGGACTGGATGACAATGATGAAATCTGTGTAGCTGCTGTTGTTGATAATATTGGCTATGGCCATGGTCCTTATGATTTCCCGCAGGAATGGACCAAGGCCACCGAACTTTATGAGCCAGACTATTGTGCCTTCCATAGATTCGTAGCCGACAACATTGATAAGGCAATGACAAAGGAGGAAACTGAAGAGGTAACAGAAGAATATTGGCATGAATAAAGGATGTTGGATAGCATTAAAAGACTACCAAACTGCTTGATGATAATGTTCCAACAGTCATTAATAACGTGACAACAGAGGAAGCCGAAACGCTGGAAAGGGAGTAGGCAAAACTTTAAAAATGATGTGAGACATGCTTTTATTTCTATTTGGTTTCTTGATAGTCGTATTAGGCGGTTACATACTGATAAGTCTCATACAACTCGCCTTTATGATTCTTGGCTGGATTATCCAAGCCATATTCAGTATCTTTGAATAAGTCTGCATATAAAGAAACTTTCATCGTATGTTAAGGAGGCATTACCCAGCCCTACCTGATATTCAACAAAAATTCAGAAGTTTTATGATTTCTTTGCTGCCTTTATTTTCTTTTCTCAGAAAAAAGGGATACTTTTCGCGCAACAACATTTTAAAACATAAAGAAATATGGTGAACAAAAACGAAACAACAAACAGTGGAAAGAAGCCTATCATCGACAACGACGAGGCTTTGCGTCTTATCGACCTCATCCAGCAGGGCGACTCTAATGCGGAGAACGACCTGGCTGAACTCGGAACAGTCTTCATCAAGGCTGTAGCTAAACAGTATGTCGGAAAGGGGCACACCGCCGATGAACTTATAGCAGCCAGCCGCCACGGACTGATACGTGCCAGCCACAAGTTCGATAAGTCTCGTGGATTTACCTTTGCAGCTTATGCCGTGTGGTGGATGCGCCAGGCCATTCTGCAAGAGATTCACAAAAAAGAGAATAACAATTAAATACAAAGGATATGACATCACGAAAAAATGTTGGCGATATACGCCATCTGGTTGTATTAAGAGTTATGATAGAGGTTTGTGACACCGGATTGACTGATGATCAATACGGAGACCTGTTAGAATATCTCAAACATGATGAAGTACTTTGGTCAGACGAAAACAAGAACGACTTCTATAACGTAGCCACGAAATTGGCTAAAAAATGGATTGAAAAATGGAGAAGTATTGGCTGACAATTATGTTTGTTGCACTCAAAAAGAACAGAGGATGAACTCGCATTGATTACCGACGTTCTGAACGGCGGCGAAGCGAAGAACGTCTTTCCTGATTTTCCGGCATCACATTCCGGTTCTTCCTAATAAAGAAACTTGGCGCAAAGGCAAAAAAGCATTACCTTTGCACCCAGTTTTATTCACTTAAGCAAAATAGAGTTATGACAATACTTGATAAAATTGCAGAATACATCGCAGGCAATCCCAAGCGACCTTTGCTTATCTGGTTTCACTCAAACAGCGAAATCGATGAGGCAAGACGCAGCATTGCGAGTATTCCCGGATGTGCAACATGTGGAGACAACGTTTACGAAAAGGACGGCGCTGTTATCGAAAAGAAAAAGATCTCAGATAGTGAAGGTATCAGATTTTTCCTGTTCCATCGCTACTTTGAGCAGCTGAAGGCTCCATTTCTGAAATATGCTATCGACTTGATGAACAAGACAGGACTTCCGGTTGTATATATAGCCAACGACTATTCAAAGGAAGAAGAGCCGCAACTCAATGTCGCAGCATTTGATGAATGGGATTATAAGTAGAAACGATTGTTTTTAATTAGTATAAATACAATGGAAAAATATCATATAGGTCAGGAAATTCTGAAGGAAGTAAAGGCAAAGTTTCCTTCGGTGGCAGTCTTTGCCAGAGAACTGTGCAAATCCAGCTCTGCCACATACGAGATATTCGGCAAGACGAGTCTCGATACCGACTTGTTGCTGAAAGTCTCAAAACTGCTGGACAGAGATTTCTTCCGCGAATTCTCAGAGAAATGTCTGAACGGAGAAGTGGCGGTAGTAGATAAGCAGACGTCAGAGAACTGCATCTCGCAGCTCTTGCCAGAGGACAAACTGCATACAGTATTGCCACCCCAAACAAAGGATGTGGTGGAAGAATATCTTCTGATACCTCGCAAAAAGCCGCTCGTAATATTCTACAGTGGGGCACGCAGTCGCAACCTACCCCGTTTTGTATGCAAAAAGGGTGAGGAGATATATGGCGAAGGCATGGTGAGAATAATACAGCTCGAACCAGCAGAGCTGATGCATTTTGAACTTGGCGTGATGTCGCTCGCCAAAATGCCGCAGAAGGTGGTCGTGATAAAATGCACTATGGCAAGAGACTATAACTCCCATGTGCTCATTGCCGAAAGACTGGCGGAGGAGTCGGGAAAGCACGTCGTGCTGCTATGCCTTGACCCTATCCATATTCCTACGCTGCCCAATGGAAAAGTGGTACTGAAGTCGCTTGCCGTATCTACTTTCAAATCTTGGAACCAACGTGTACACATATTCATAGCCGATGATATGGAAAAGCGTTTCGCTTATCTCATCGAACTGTTCCAAGCCATTAAAGGCGAGGGATATATGGACAGAATATACGATAGCATAGAGGGCAACGAAAATTGGGCAGACACATTGAAAGATTTGCTGGAGGAGGCAAAGCTGAATCTTATTACATTCGAAGACATTGTGTTGGAAAAAGGCTTCGATAAAGACAATCGTCAGGTGGAATATCATCAGGTGAGCACCATTCAGCCCCCAATTAACGACTTTAAACGGCCAGAAAGGATTTCACATATCCGCACCCATCTGCGTTATCGTATGATTAAGGAGACTGGTGAGATATTCGAGTATGAACCGATGAGTTTCGACCAAATGAAGGGATACGAGAAGCAATCTTGCAAGCTATTCACAAAAAAGGAAATAACTAAAGAAAAAAGAATATGATATACACAGATTTAGGCGACATCCGTGCACTAACACTCATCAGAGTGGTTCTTGAAAGAACGGAAAATGAAGAGTTGAGAAAACAACTGGAAGAGTATCTTCAAAACAAAGAAGAACTGTGGTTGGACTTTCACAAGGAAGACTTCTATACATTTGCCACCACACTCGCTAAAGAGTGGCTGGCAAGTCATCAATCATAAAGTATCGAAATTATATCACCAACAATAATAGACAAAGGCAATGAAAATATACATGAAAGTAAAGAAGGATATAGCATATAATGCACCATATCCTTGGAACAAGTACATTAAGGAGCAAGTTCGTGAAACTGTGTCTAAAGCAAGCAGTTTTATGTTTGACGAAAAGTTTTATCCCATGTTTTACCAAGAGGATACACACTGCCACTTCATAACAGCAGCCAATGGTGAACGACACTTTCTGGATTTCTTTCTCAAATACGAGCTTTGCTTTGTATGGGAATATGACGATTACGATAACGACGATGCCTACTTCGAGGTCGCAAGTGCAGCAGATGTATATTTAGATGAAGAAGACAATGTTAAGCCTTCTAAGGAATACGTCTATCTTGGCTCATACAAAGATGGACAAAGTGAGCCTCTTACTCTTCCAGGACTTGTATTAGACCCAAAGAAACATGGTGAAATCTTAGCTGACTGCATGTTTACGGATGAATTCTCTGATAGACAACTGAGACGAGTCTTTGAGGCAAAACTATAAGCTGCATGAGAGGAATATTTCATTTTTGTGCCATTACACTACTGGCATTGTTTACATGCTCTTCATGCCAGAACAAGTCACAGAACGTAAGTCTCGATAAGTCAACAGATAAATCTGACTCTATCGAGATTTATCACACTATCGTCTCTGATGACAGTCTCGTAACAGCCATCTGGCATGACACCGGCGAAGGTGGAACAGCACCAGACATAGACTGTGTAGTTAAGTTTAAATCCGCAGATGGCAAGCAGCACGAAGAACATCGACCTCTACTGCAACTTGCCCACCCCAAGGATGACTACAGTCACCATGAGGTACAGAAGATAGTAAGTATCGACGATGAATACGGCAATCGCTCATACATATTCTTCCTATCTGCCAAGGTAGATAGCAATGAGTATGCCCATGATATCGTTGCTTTCGAAATAAGTGGTGACAGACTGAGATTTTTGTATAACTATAAAATCGATTGACAAGACATGGAATCAGATTTAGCTATCTTTGCATCCCAAATGCATAATATAAAAGTACGCTACCACATTGTGGGAAAACAAGAAGAGTTGCAAGAGATATATGACCTCTATCAGACTTTCATACAGAAAGAACGCCCTGCTATGGAAGAAGACGAGGACGATGATTGGGAAGGAAACATCATCTTAGCTCTTGGTGTAGACTATGGGACTTGCAATCTCTGTGGTAATATCAAGAAATGCGAACTTTCAGAAGCCTTTCTATATATAGAAGCGGAAGAACTCGCATTGATTACAGACTTCCGCGTTCTTCTCAAAAATCGTTTCAAGGATTTGGAAATCTATTTCGCTACAGAAGATCCAGAAAACGAAACATATGTGACTAATGATGCAAATGGCAAGCATTTTCACGACCTGCCAGAAGGGTATTTCGTTGTTCCATTGGACTAATGAATGCCTATCAAACATATTTCAAGGACCGCTCACCCTTCTACTCGACTTTCCCTATTCGTGAACAGGCTCCCAAGGGGAATGACTGGGATTTCAAGCTCAGTCATATCTATACCATAACTCTGCTTAACTTCAACATGAACGAGGAAGCCTTCGACAAGGAGGAAATCCGACACCATGTACAGTTGTGCGATACCGCTACCCACAAGGTATTCTATGATAAGCTGGAGTTTATCTATGTAGAGATTGCCAAGTTCGACAAGACCCTGGAAGAATTGGAAACGCTATATGACAAATGGCTTTATGCGCTTAAAAACCTCTATAAGCTTACCCAGCGCGCCCGAAAGAGCTGTGCGATAAGATTTTCGACCGTCTCTTTGAGGAAGCAGAGATCACCAAGTTTACCCCGCAGGAAATGAGGGAGTATGAAGCAAGTAAGAGGGCTTATCGTGACATCAAGAATTCCATTGATACTGCGAAAAGAGAAGGTAAAATTGAAGGTAATACAGAAACTGCCCAACGTTTGCTGGCTATGGGACTTTCTGCAGAACAGGTTGCTAAAGCAACTCTGCTACCTTTGGAAATCATTGAAAATCTTCGTAACTCATAAAAATGCGTATTACTGGGTATCAGAAAGTAAAAGGGTGTGCCATATATCCGTGGTACACCCTCTTAAGTTTTATTTTTGCGTCTTACTCTATTTTCATCTTACCAGTCTTCTGTAATCGATCCACTTTCTTGTAGCCTCTTCCAAATCTTTTACCTTTCAGACCAATAAGACCACCTTCATAATAATTGATCAGCTCTTGCTTATGGAGTTTGGCTAGCATTGTAGTAAAACTACTGTCCTTAGTATCGGGTCTAAGTCCCATTACTCCCCTTAGCAGGGTTTCTCTAGTTTGTGGAGTAGAATACTGTGAGAGTACGATTTCTACAGCTTTTGAGATACTAAGGTTTTGGCTTTCTTTATCATTTAAAGAAAGAGTTATTTCTTTCGGCATGGATGCAACCAGTTCTTCTTTCCTGGCTTGCTTGGAGAAAGAATCTGTATCCACATTGAGTGTGAGACCCAGGATATCTGACAGGATATTCTTCAGTACATCGATGAACAGTTTGCTATCTTTGCCTTTTAGTGAGTTGCCTTGTTTCCAATAGCGGCTTTTAAAAGCAAGATGAGAGAGGTCATCAATGTCTTCCTGTGTCAATTCAGCCTTGTCTGCAAGACGGTTACTTGCCACATTGAGGAAAGAAGCATAAGAGAAAGTGGAAAACTGACTAGGAATGAGGTATGTATATATGTTCATGTTCTCTTCAGAAGAAGATGGATGCTTGAGATTAATCATGCTCATACCCTTGACAAGTGCAATGAGAAATATCATGCTCTCATAGGTAAGATTCGTCTGTTCCTCCATACAGATTCCTGCATAGTCAAGATTCAGCCTGGAAATGAAGTTCATGGAAAACAGTCCATAACCCGTCCATTCAGTGGACTGCAGCAGTGACCTGAGATGGGGATCCTCCGGCAAGCCCAAACCTCTGTTGACACTGTCTGCATAGCGACGCATGGTTTCGACCTTCTCCCAGTGGGTAGAAGGATCCTCAGATTGAGTAGAGTTTCTTACATCTGCAATAATTCCCAAACGGATGACGTCTGGAGATGTTGACTTCTGCAGGAATTCTACGATTCTTGCAAATAAATTGGGTCCCCAATTAGATCGTTCAATCGGAGTATCATAGTAGTCATCTTCATAGATGTCATTATCTAAATTGTCTTGATACATACTGTGGTTTACAATTAATAGAATTTGTTTTACTTAACTGCAAAAATACAAAAAAATAACAGAAGCTCCAAATTTTAACATAAATATTTGAAGGACAAATGCTTATTTTTATATTTATTAGCGTTTTATTCCATTATAACTGCTCTAATTTAACAAGAACTATTCTTTCTTATTTAGATTACAGTGGTTTCTATATGCCTGTTTATTATTTCATTTTTCTATGTTTGATTTTCATGATAAAAGTTCAATATACGTATTCGGTTACAATCCCTCGATTATACTTTATTAGTAAGCCCTAGGATAGACATTTCCTAGGGCTTACTCTATCTTATATGTTTCAACTTTCCCCCATGAAGGGGGATGGTTTCTTCAGGCTGGCTTCTTTCATTTTCTCCTTGCTTTGAATCTGCTGCCATGTTTTCCTGACTTTCAACGATACCATTGCCATCTACATCCATGTCAATTGGAGTCGTGGTGCGCAGATCTATGCTTCTGTCAGATGTCTTCGCTTGGCAAGCCTTTTCTGCATACTGAAAAATAATAGAGGCAGAATGTTCCGCCTGGGAGAGGGCGCTCTTGGTAAAAGCAGGATCTTGAGTAAGCAGGCTTTTCCAATATTTACAGTAACCAAGACTTCTTACATCAAAATGATACTGTTGACCTATCATGGCACAGCCAATATGAGCAAGCAGGTCTTCCTTGACAAGATGCTCATATTTATGAAGCTTACATGCCTCTTTCCTGGTACTGCGAACCAGACCAATTGATAAGTCCCTTAAATAGTCATCTTCTGAGTCAAAGTGATTGGAAGGTGCCATATGAATGACATTTTCCTTTTCGCTATAGCTCACCATATTCTTTTTCCCATCGAAAACAATGAGTGTGGGATAATGGCCTTTGATGGTAAGGGTTCTGAGTTGGGATGAAGAGTCACCCTTGAATGTTTGATAACGGCTTTTAATCTCTTCCCATCTTTCAGGGTACCTCTCAGCGAAATTGGTCTGCTCGATATTATACATCCTTCTGCATCGGCTTTCATCGGCTAAAAGAAACGCTTCCCTGCTGATATCCACCTTAAGATGCTCTTCTTTGAGGTCCTCTTCTGACAAGAAAACGGGAACCTCATAGCCCTCCTTTTCAGTGTAGATAGCCAGAAGGATAGACAACTTGCTATCAAACGCTGCCCCTCCCAAGGTACCTGGGAGAGAGGACATACTCTTAAGCCATGGGAGCTTCGGATAGGTAATCTGAAGGCTCAAACGGTCAGCCATTAAGGCCCCGTATTGTGAAAACGCCTGTTTTTGCAGGTTTTCCTCCGTATGCCATCTACCCTTGATAGGTTCAAAAAACGCTTCTTCCGGACTTTGATAAATTTTATCATTCTCGATGTTCGATGGTTCCTGCTTGGAATCCTGATTTTGAAAAAGATAGTCATTGACCAGAGATGCGAGTTTCTCCTCATATCTGCAAGAGGCTTCCTGGATCTTTTCTTCCATCTGATTCTGGGCTTCCAAATCCATGGTGGTGACATATTCATCATATTCTTCCTCCAGTTTTTCCTGTTGATTTAGAATTTGTTTTACATCAGAATCTGGAGGCAGCAACTCTTTGTTGCCGGAGAGTGGACAAAGTGGATCCTGAAGCGAAAGCACATAGTCTCTCATTAGGAAGACTTCTTCATCTGAATTGGAATGAACTTTTATAGCTTTGACTTCTG
Source organism: Segatella sinensis (assembly GCF_040095255.1). Lineage (NCBI taxonomy): Bacteria > Pseudomonadati > Bacteroidota > Bacteroidia > Bacteroidales > Prevotellaceae > Segatella > Segatella sinensis. The sequence continues at coordinate 49,914 of NZ_JBBNGE010000008.1, forward strand.
CTTCCTTTTGGGGTGACACTTGAACTTCTTGAGCCTTATCCAAATGTTGATTGAAAAACTCCATTCCACCAAGAATCAGAGGCAATTCCTTGGTAAGTTGATTAACCTGCCTTGTCACTGGCATCTGATTTCTCTTCACCCCGACTATTTGATTGACACCCTCCTCGATCAAGCCCTTTTTGATGAGTTGAAGGTCATCTTCGCTTAAAGGTACCTCTTTATTTTCTGGATTTCTAAATGCAGAAAGTTTTCCATTGTTGGAAAGAAGAATACCATCTACATGACCTTTAGTAATTTGGATTCCATCAGAATTGGCCGGTATATACAGAATACTATCACCAATCCTGTTTCCCATGGTGTTCATGAGTTTTTCCAAATGAGCATTCAGGCAGTCCTTTTCAACCTGTTGTTCTACAAGTCTTATAAGCATTACATGTTCATGCGCATTTTCTTGGGTAATATATATATTCTGAAGATTATCTCTTCTATCATCCACATAGCCACTAACTATCAGGCTATCAGAACTACTCATACTCCAAGACATCGGAAGGAAGTCCTTTTCAGTTTGCTTGAGGTAGAGTGAAGAAGTTTCCTTATCTGGCAGGATACCTGCTGTGATAAGGGGATACGACTGATGGATTACCTCCACCAAGCCCAGGAACTCTTCATGAGCAGTATTCACTCTTTCTCTTATTTCTAACCATTTCTTCAATTCACAGGGTTGCAGGTTAACTATATCATGGGATTGGATGAGGTCTTGAAATGCCTGCAAGGGTAGGGTATGGAGTATGGGGGCAGATGTAGGACTGCAGAATTGAGAGTAGGCGATGGAGGGCTTTTGAGTCTCATCCCCTTTGATAAACCTCTCAACCTGGATAATGCATTCATTCTTTCCCGATTGATCTTTAAAATACGTACCCACCAGATCAAGTCCATGTTTCTCAGCAATCATAGACTCATATAATGCAGGTAGCTTATAACCTGCAGTCTTGAGCTGTTTCAGTCTTTCTACCTGCTGGCTATTGGATTCCATGACTTCATTACCACCAATCCAGGTTGTCAACTGTCCATTCTGCCATTTGACGGCTGGTAGAGTTGGAGCGCACTCAGCCTTGTCTTTTGCCCAATTGCTGAGTTGGAGAGCCCATTTTTCAAGCAGAGTCAGCTCACCTGTGGAGCAATTCAGGAACTCAATCTCTTCTCTAGTAAAGAAATGGTCTTTCGGAAATGGTTTCAACGCCTCGTTCAAACTATTTTTGAAGAGACTGTTCCATCCCTTCTTGAGACGATGTCCAATGCCTTTATTGATTTGATCGTTCATATTTTGCTATTCCCGTTGATGAATGAGTAGATAGAATTCATTGCTTGTCATAGGTAGTGACCACTTTGACTGGCAATGAATTTCTATCTAGATTGATTTTTTACCTTATCCCGCAGCTGGGGCCGTTTTTTCCGTGTTCATATCCCAAGGGGAAATCTTATTGACGCGACAGTTCAGCTGAAGATTGTTCTTGAAAACATCAAGCAGCAAGTCACCATGTACTTCCACATAGTTACCGGCCTCTACAGTACATTCAACCGATGGATTGACCATGAAGCTAACCCAGGTAAAGGCACGCTTTTCTCCATCTTTATCTGAAGAGAAGGCAGAGAATACCTTGAAAGCAGAACCCTTCTTGCTTGTCTTGCATTCAATACCCTTTGGACCAATCTTACCTCGGAATTCCATACTTCCTTCCAGACGGTCTTGAGCAGAAGATTCATTCTGTTCAATGGCGCCTTCTGAACGGAGATTGTAATATACGGCTTCTTCCACCTTTCTGATGTAGAGGTTGCCTTTAATAGTTACTCGACGACCGGCAGAATAATTAGCGGCGGTGGTCTGATCACCTTCCGTTGTTACCCCGATATGGAGTTCCTTGACGCTCTTGTCTTTTCCCTCAATAGGGACAACTAAAGTGAAGGCGAGGAATTTTCCCCCTTCCTTGTTCTGTTTCTCTACTGCACTGCTGACGATAATGCCACAGGCTGTTACATTACATTTAATCATATTGTTATAGTTTTAATGATTGATGATACATTTATGTCATGTCAAGCTTGTCTTGAGTCCAACAGCTTGCTTGTTCTCTGGAATCTCAGTTTCAAAGATAGTACTAGCCAGCATCTGCAGCCTGGAAGCATCAACCTTTTCCCTGTTTCTTTTAATCAAGGAGGAATCGTCCTTCACTTCTTCAGATTCTGATAACTTTGCATCCTTGTTGACTACTGCCAGCATTTCTGAGGCCTTTATTTTAGCTGCCATGGTCAGAGCTGCAGAAAAGAGTGTCGAGATCAGCTCAGAAAACGCATCCTTATCATTATCCCTGCCATATTCCTTATTTTGGCTCATCAAATAGGCAAGCCATTTGGTTGGATCATTGGAATGGGTGACATTGGCTAAAAGTTCCTTCCAGTTACTTTCCTTTACCTGCGGTTGAACAGAAGGGGAATATTTGCTTCTTTCCACAGCCAGCAGATCTTCGCCGTTTCTCAAAAGTGGCGTTTGTTTGCCGGTTTTACCCTCTATAGCTGCGAGATAAGAGATAGGATTGAATGCCTCAATCTTACCGGAAAGGTCCTTTATCTTGGTTTCAAAATGAAGGTGGGCGCCACTAGAACGTCCGGTATTGCCTGACATTCCTATCTGTTGTCCGGCCTGTACAGTATCTCCAACCTTCACATGAATCTGACTCAGGTGCATATAGGTGCATTGAAGTGTGGTTCCATCATCCTGGGCATATTCAACCTTGATCATGTTTCCGGTATCTTTGCCGTAACAGGCAGAAATGACCTTACCATTGTTTTCTGTAGCATATACAGGCAAATATTTTCCACTAGTGGAAATATCAACCCCTCCATGGAGATGACCACTTCTCTTTTCATGGAACAGACCTGTTACCTTGAGATTCTCGAATTGAATCGGTAGGGCATAATCCTTTGACATGGGAATTTGTGGGTTCTTCTGATGCTTGGCATAACCCATTTCTACACCCATCTTCCTGGCTTGAATGACAGCCATCTCATCATATTTGTCAAGATGGTAGCGTTTAATTTCTCCAATCAAGTCGGATTTATAATCTTCCTTGCTGGCATATCCCCCCGCCATGATCCCATCAGCCCATCCTTGATAGTCCTGTGAACTCTTTGAGCCACAATGCTTTTGGTATCTAGGAAGCAGCAGAACCTTGGAATGGTCTTCAACACTGGCTCTCACATCCTGGTACACCCGGAAAGCCTCCGGATGATTATGGTCATCTATATGATAGCTGATAGGTCCTTTCCAGGAGCTTCCCTGCTTCACTCCAAAGAAATTGGAGCTTTCTCTGGCCAGTCGGGATGTTCCGAAACTACTTTCAAATCCCATTTGTGCCAAAGTGACAGACGCAGGAATACCATATTTGATCTGCTGTTCAATGGCTATTGGGGCATACTTTTCATAAAATTCATTTTTATTGATTGCCATATTCTTTCCCTGGTGATAGCCATGGGAACAGCTTCCCATGGCTGGATGTTAACGATGAAATCCGCGATGTGTCTTTGCTTCTTGCTGTACTTCTTCTTTCTGAGGTGTTTCCTGAGGAGCAGCTGTCCTTGCTTCTCTTTCCTGAGCAGGCTGAAGTGATGCTTGGACTGATTGATTGATACGCGGGATAAAGGTAATGGCAGCAACAGCTCTCTTGTAGGCATCCATATCATCAGCCAGCCAGAGATTATACCATTGCTGTTTCGAAATTGGCTTTTGCATTCTCTCCCCATCTACAGTGGCTATCACTACCTTTGTCTTGGGATCATTTTTGTCTGCGCAAATTCTAACCTTTTCCAGGCGGCTCATGTCAATGCCATCCGTATTTGGCATGATGAGCTGCTGCTTGGCATCAGGATATCTATAGGCCATATCATAATATTTTTGGGCCAATGCCTTATGCATCTGGAGTTTATTGTCCTTGCCCATTACATTGAAGTAGGCATTCAGATGCTCCTTCATGGGATATATAGAGAAAGACTTCTCGTTTTCAGGCTTGATGAAGAAAGCATATTTGCCCTCTGAGTCCTGAATTGCCTGGAATTTCTCAATCTTTGTTTCCTTTTTCTCCTGCGCTAGACTTGCTACATCCAAGGTTTGAAGAGGAAGAAGAGTGAACTGCTTGAGCTTGCTCACCGTAACTTCCTTATCCTTATAATAGCTGTTTGGCTCCTTGAGGGCAAGACTTCCACCGGCATTATAGAAACTAACCATCTTCACACCTTCTTTCTTCAGGGCAATACCAATTCTAGTCTTGTTCATGCCTGGTACCTCATTGTTTACCAAAAGGGAAGCACCGGCAGGAAGAATGATATCGGCAGTTTTCTGCTTTCTGTCGAGTACCACAACCATTTCCTTGGATTCCATGGAAGGTAATCTATTGAGATCTGCCGAGATGGAGTAGTCTTTCCCTGAGGAGAGAACGTCCTTGGAAGGAAGCTGACCACGAATGGCCTCATAATTGACCTTACGCTTCTCTGCCAGATTATCTATGGTCTCCAATGCAAGGTTTACATCGCGTTCTATGATACCCATGAGATTTCTATTTTCTCTCAGTTCTCTTTCCCAATATGGGATGAGCTTCTGGCTGTCCTGTGAGAAAGTTGCCGGTAATCCCTGACGGGCCATCATTACTCCTGCTGTAAGTTCCCTCACAAGCATTTCATGCTTTGCATCATCATCCGGAAGGAAGTTGTTTCTGCCAGAGCGGTCAAGACGACTTTCCACTCCTGTGGTTGCAACCACGGCACGGTAAATATCATTCGCCTTCATAATCGCATTGACGTGCTCATTACCATCCTTTTTGCTCATTCTGCTAATAGTCAGTGTATTTGCCTTGTTATCGAACTTGGCATCCTGTAAAACCATCACACGCTCATACTTGATACCTGAGGACTTGGCTACATTCTCTGCCGTCTGATAGGCCTTAGATAGGATAGATGTAGCAGGAATAACCTGTTTGCCTAGTTTTGGTTCATGGACAGTATCACAGATGGCAACCCGGTTACCTGCCCGAATCACCTTAGGCAACACAGTATCAAGAGCATATGAAGGGAAAGAAAGATGAGCAACTTTCTCACCTGCAATATCCTTCTCCGTTGAAGCGATACCAATGATGGGTGAGACTACCTTTGCCTTTTCACCAAAAACTTCATAGAAGTTATCTTTTTTGACCATAATGACCGTTTCCGGGTTCTTTACCTCATGTAATCTTACATATTGGAGAGTCTGCTGCTCTGACGAGGTACCCAGTTTTGAAACAAAGTTCTCAATCTGCGGCCCCTTCTCCTTGATCAGCGAAGAATAGCGTTGCGCATCACTTGATGAAAGGATGGTCTGATCAATATTATAAACGTGGTGTCGCTGACGGTTGGCATGGATGGCATAGTTGGTCTTTTCCATCTCTGGCAAAGAGTTATACTCTTCTCTAGATATCGTATCCGTATGGTCAGCCACGTTCTGATATTCCCATTTCGTCCAGTTGAAAGGAAGCGAGGTTTGCCCTCTCATCACCGGCATATCGTTTTCCTTGGCCTTGTTATAACTCGAATAGAGGTTGGTCTTGAAGCCTTCAAGATCACTCTGCAAGTTCATCATGATGTTGTTGAAGGCAGTGATAGGCTTGAAGGAATCCAGAAACGCAGCATTTTCCTTGCCTTTTTCATTCATCCAAACTCCATCATGATTTTTTGCCCTTTCCAGTGCAGCAAGAAGCAGATCTGCATGAGAGGCAGGATGTGCTTCGCTTTTCTTTTCTTTCTTGGCAGCATTTTCATTGGCAATGGAAGTCATTTCCTGCTGTTTCTTTTCTTCCTCCTGCTTTATCATGTGACTCTTCTCTTCATGATAGTTACTATGTTTCTCATCATCAATGATGGCTTTGGCCTCTTTCTCGGCCTCATGCATAGGAACTCCTGTGGCTGCAATCTGCTCAGCTTTGCCTGCAACATCAGTGGTGATATCGCTATCCTCATGTGGGTTGGGATGATCTTCTGGAAAATTCTGGTCTATGGCATCCAATTCAGCTTCCATCTGGGATTTCACATCAGCATCAAGAAACGCTTCTTCCTCTTTCTTGGTTTCTGCCGACAGAGATTGTTGGGCATCTACCTTTCCATTTCTGATGGGCTGCTCCACCTCTTGACTTTCCATGGTATTGGCGATGTTTTTCACATCCTGGCTAGCATCGCTTTCCAATCCATACCTTTCTATGGAAAGTTGGATATCCTGTTCGCTGACTCTACGTAAAAGTTCATAAGTACCACCCACAGTATTGTTATAGACAATGGCATAGTGATCATTCTCCACAAGAAGATCATCACCATGCTGTCTGGCCGCATTTTTGAAGGTGTCTTTTTGAAGGAGTGAATCTCCCTGGTCATACTGCTCAGCTAAAACAAGCAAATCTTCCCATTTCTCCAATTTGGTGAGACGGTCAAACTCGTCCGTACTGTCAGTACTCTGCAAATACTGATACGAGAAATAATAATCTCTCTTCTGAGAATCATCTTTCATCCCCTTACTCTCATCTGAATCATTCATATTGCCATTCTGCTTTATGGTTTCATTGACCTCCCCATGAGCATGAAGCTTGGGAAGGAGATTGGCTCCAAGCGAGAGAAGCTTTTCATCACTTACATCGTCAATCCAGCTTCCCAGCACCTCATTGTCCTGAAAATAAGCTCTAAGCTCGGGGATGCTTTCAACGGCGAGAACAGTATGCTCACTTTCCGTGTCAGAAGTGATATTTTTTATCAGTGACGAGAAATATGCCTCGGCAGAAGAAAGGGATTTTTCCTTTGAATTATCAGGAGTTTCTACATTTTGCTCTTTCTGTTGCTTCATTTCTTCCAATTGTTTATCGTTTTTAATTTGTTCATCAATACCATCGAGATTACCCTCTAAGAGGGCTTTTTCTCCCAGGGCTATTTTCTGCTTGTCTATTTCTTCCAAAATCATGCGCGATGCCTTGTTTACATCTGACATGATGGTAACAATGAACTTGGGTTGCTCACGCAGCGTCTTTATCCAACTATCCACATAGGCGGCATTATTTTCTGAAATTCTACTGGAGAATCCCAGTGCATTACCTATGACAAAAGCGGTAGTTTCAGCCACCAACTCTTCCTTGGCATACTCTTCTGAACCAAAAGAGGCCTGAGGAAGACGGTCCAAACGGGACGGATGACCTGTAGAATGAGCCATTTCATGAAGGGCAGAAGAGTAGAACTCCTGTCCATCCTTGAAGATTTCTTCGATATCCTCATGAATATTGAATTGCGCCTTCTTAGGAACCTTGATGAAATCATGCGACTTGTTATAGCTGGCACCTGGTGTTTCCAAATTTACCTGAATAGGACAGAGCCATTCTTGCTTTTCAAACATTCTGTCAAGGGGTGCATTCTTGTACATACCCACATCATCCTTCAGCGGAATGATGTTAAAGCGCGATAGAATGGCATCATACTTTTTCTTGTTGACCTCTTCCAAGGTGGTTTGGTCTATGTTCCATTCATTATATACCTTCAAATAAGGTCGAACCTGGCATTTTTCCTGTTCATCCTTTGAAAGGAGAAGGAATTTTTCCTCACTCAGGCGCTTGCCGTTTTCATCCTTGACATTCAATCCCCATTTGAACACAGGAACTGACGGTTCTCCTTTCTTGATGAGAGCTCCATTTTCACGTGCCTGCTTAGCTGTCATGTAAACCGGAACATGATAGCCTTTCGTCATGGTATGCATCTGCAGCAGGAAGGCATTTCCTCCTACATAAGTCCATCCCTTGATATTCTGAGGAAGTCCCATCAGGGTTGTACCACTAGTCCATCCCTGTTCCCAGTTTTTCTCCTTGCTGGCCTCCAGGCGTTCTATCATCATATTGGCAAACCTTTCAAGAGCTCTGTCAATACGAGTAGGCTCATTTCCCTGAGGAGCAGCCTTGTTTAATTCTTCGAAATCCATAAATGATATATAATTCGTAATTTACTTGGTTGAAATACTTCGTTTACCTATGATGCTTTACACCTTGTTAGAAATGAAGCCCATCCTATTTGATTCCCTTGGATTGATCCAGGTGCTCTTGCTGACCGATACCCCTTTCATACTCTCCGGCTGCAAGTGCAGAATTTTCATCATATTTTCTTAGCACTGCATTTGCCAGGGTAGATAGAGGAAGGAAGCCTTTCTCATAGGCAACTATAGCCGTTTCAGAGATACCAATGACGCAGGGCTTTCCGTCAACATCAGCAATCATGCTGTTTCCCTTGATGGCAGGGTGGGAGATCCTGGGATTCAAACATTCCTCCTCATATTTCTTATAAGTGGGATTTTGAACAGCAGTGTTTCTTGCTATTCCAAGTGCTGCATGGCCTGCATTATTCAGCAGGTTAGCACCTCCAAATCCTACCAAAAGAAGCTTTAAGAGAGGGTTTCTGACAAACATGCCTCCAAAGATGGAAGACAGAGGAAGCAGATTATCTTCCAACTGCAGGTTTGGATTCTTGCCTGTGAACATGCCGATTATCATGTCAGGAAGCATGGCTAAGACATAGCCCATATTCTTGGTTACATCACTAAAACCAGAAAGCCCCACCTTATCCAAAGCATCTTCCCATCCAGAAAACATTTCCTTGGTTAATGTAGAACTTTGTTCCTGATTACCGGATTGAGTTCCCGAATCCTGTATGCCTGCGGGATTATTGCTGGTTTCTACAGATCCTTCTTGTTGAGTATAAGCTGCCGGTATGGCCGTTTGATTGATGATATCATCGAGCTGTCGCATGTTTTCATCCCATGAATCTTTTTGAAGTACAGCTTTTGGAGCTGCATGTTTTTTCTCCAGAATGACTGCAGCTTGTGCATAATCAAAGGCACGCTGGCTTACTTCCTTGAAAGTCATATGTCTTCCAGCAACATTAATCCACTCTCTTTTTCTTTTTGACATCTCCATGGCAATGGCATAAAAGCCAGAAGCACATTGTTCCAGCCGCTTCTTATCGAGCTTCAGCATCCAAGAAGCAGGTTGGCTGTTTTCCCTGAAGGGTATGGCTTGCCTGGAAAAGTCAGCCTTAATCTGAGATAGAAGTTTTTCTGGCTGATTTTTATGACTGGCATAGAAATGATCCATCTCTTTCCTGCTATACATTGAGAAAGTAGGAGCAGAAGTCTTGATCTTTCGTTCCAGTTGGCTATTAAGCTGATACATTACTTCGGTGTTTGCCTTTCTGATGGCATCACTTCCGGTCTGTATCTTTTTGATGGCATCTTCATCGTGAAAGATTTCCTTGCTATCTTGCTTGGCATACTTTTCATTTTGCCATCCTTTGTTATTACCAATCGCCAAGCCAGCCCTCAGACTTCCGTCAATAGTAGCTCCACTCCAGGCTGAATTCAGGAAAGATGCGGTTTTAGGAGCAACCTTGATTCCTGCCTTGGTGGCTCCTTTTACCAGTAGAGAATTCCCAGATGCATAACCACCCGTCATTGCTGCATCAATAGCCATGGCACCACTAATAGCCATACCCTGTTCCAGCATATTGGGATTATACAGGTCTTCTGCCTTCTTCTCAATGAGAGAATCATGTTCGCCCTTCTTTGGACCAATTTGGGGGAGCAATCCCAAGAGACTGTCATCCATCGCTTTTCTGGCAATATAGGTGGCACTGTTCTTGGGAACCTTTTCCCTCGCCAATTGTTCGAGAATGAAATCCTGAAATCTCCTAGCCACATAATTTTCTGCAAAAGCTGCTAGTTTTTCTGAACCTTTGCCACCATTTTGTCTTACCAGCTCCCGATAGAAAGAATCGAGAAATGTTTGGTAGTCTTTGGAAAACTTGGCGTCTTTTCCCCACCATGCCTTGCAGCGGCTGATCAAATCATCTGATGTTTTCTTATACCAGGTGCTATTGACTTTAAGTTGCATGTCTGCATTTCTAATCTGCATGTTCACCGGTACGAAAGGGGACGCATTTTGGTTCCAGGAGTCACGAAACTCCCGGCTTTGTTTTTGCCTCAGGCTACGAACCTCATTTGTCAGAGCAGGCGCCATGTAGCGGCTAAAATACTGTCTCATGCAGTAGTCAATCTGCGATAAGCTTTGATATTTGTTTTCGTTTGCCATTATGATAGGAATTAGAAACCGAGGAGCTGCTGACGAGCTTGCTCGATGGCTTTATGATAAACTGTCATCTGTTTGGGATAGAATCTGCTGAGCCAATCTTCCTCTGAAATCTCGTCATTGATGAACTTGATTGCCTGTAGTCGGGTAATCTCAATTGCATTTTCTCCCTTTTCCCTTCCGTTGAACCATGCCTTTGTCCAGCATCTTCTTCCCGATGTATCGAAATACACATAGGCTTCATGCTTGATGTCATAGCTTTCCACTTCAATACTTAAATCAGAAAGTGGATCCACCACTAATCCATCTTGGGCAACTTGATGAGAAAGTTTTTTTTTTGAGTCTCACTCCAGGAAGCCGGACATGCATTGTAACGCAACCATGAATATCCAAGGAAGTCTTCTATAAGAAGGTTTTGAATCTTTTCTGCCAAAGGTAGGCTACTGTCAGTAAGTCCCAGAGGATTTCCCATATCAGGAAGTTTTTCAAAAAGAAAATTGCGTTCCGCAGCCTCTGAAAAAATATGCCGGAGCATAGTCTTCAGTCTTTTCGGAGGAGCATAGCTTCCTGTTCTCAGTTCATTCATGTACGATGGAAGCCACCGCATCATCATCAGCAGAATCTCATCCTGTTCCTTGTCATACTTGGTTTTGACCTTCTTTCCTCCAAGCTTTTCCACCATAGGAGCAGAATGGATACCCATTGCTGCCAGCTGCTGGATATTGGCCCAGATCATGGAAAGGAATTCCATAGGATCAACGGTTGTTCCATCGAATCTGACTTCCAGATGTAAGAAGGGACCGCTCTTGCCGATTTTCTGTCCTGCCTTGATGACGGTTCCATAGGGACAATAAGCTTCCATGAGATGACCATACTTGACTTCATATTTTCCATACTTGGCTATGATATAATCCTCATGAATACTATCATGCCCGGCACCGATAATCATGCCGGAGGCCATCGCATAGAGAGGTTTTCCGTTGGTGAGCAGGTCTACACCCTGATGTTTGAATGGTGTTCCATCTTCTGGATGCTGCTGTTCCCCATAGCCTAAAGAGATCTGAAGTTCCTCCTGATCTTCCAGGGGGAATGGCATCATGAAGCCACTTTCAGATTCAAGAAGTATATCTTTATAATTTTTCTTCATTGTGCTTGTTTTTAGCTGTATCTACTCTTTTTACATCCTTCTAGAGCGATAGGTGATGTTATCTTCCTCGCTTTCTATAGGATTTTCCAAACTCTTGAACATAGGAGTCTCCTGTGAAGGGGACACTGCTGATGGATTTCTGTACTGATTGCCCTGCTGAACGTTTGACTGTCTTTGCTGCAGAGGGGAAAGCTGACGGTTATTGATATTTTTCAATGTCATTCCGCCCAGAAGCAAACTGGCAGCCTTACTTAGCCAGCCAAAGCGGCCGAACATCATATAGGAAGATAGGGCTAAAGCGAGAATATTCATCTTCGATACCGTACCACCTGACACCTGGTTTACCAGATTGTTCATACCTCCCATCATATGTTCAACCATTCCTTCCTGGCTCTGCGTATCAGGATTACTTGCCTGATAAAGGTTAGGTACATGTTGAGTGGTTGGGTCATAGTATTGACCATTACCATTATTTACCATGCCATTTCCCACATAGCCATTCCCCATTTGATATGGATTGGTCATTTCACCCATTGCATTCCCCAGGGAGTTTTTGCTGAATTGATAAAAGCCGACACCTTCATCGATTACAGAACCAGCAGCATTTGCTACGGTTTCATAAATCTTTGGGGCTTTTTCACCAGCTGCTACCTGACCAACCATACCTCCAAGACCATTTTCCTGAGCTTTTTTGCCACCAATGAGATAAAGAAGCGGGTCAATGACTCCTTCACCGGAAATCAAGCTATAACCACCAAGCCCAAGTGCAGCATGCCAGCCCAAAACCTTTGGGTTCTTGGTATAGAACATCGCAGCATTCTTTAGGGTACTATTCCCTTTCACAGCTTTTTGGGTAGCCTCTTTTGCCTGATGAGTGGATTCTTTGACCGCTTCCTTGGCTTCATCTGCTGCCATTTCTTTCGATGCTTTGGAAGTTTTTCCTGCCGCTTTTCCAACATTCTTCTCTTTCATGGCTACCTGTTCAACTGCCTCTCTGGAAGCTGCAAGAGTTTCCTTAGACTTTGGAATGGCATTGAACTTTGATTTGGATTGCATGGAGACTTTAGCTCCCTTTACAATTTCCTCTGTGTGTTTGGCAGCTTCTGTGGCTTGCTTGCCACCTCTAAAAAGACCTTTTCCTTTTTCAAGGGCTTTTACACCCATTTCTTTCCAAAATCCCATATCAGATTGATTTTAAATTCTTAATTCGGATAGTTCAACTTGACGATGGCTCTCACCTTATGGCTCTCAGTCTTGGGTGTTTCCATGATTCCGCCATTGGCTGAAGAACAGAGCCAAGCCTGGTAGTTAGGATTGTCCTTAACCTCCGTAGATGTCCAATACCAGGTGTCTAAAGACAGATCTATTGGCTGTCCCCCCAGTTTTCCAATAATTGAATTTATATGAGGAGCACTTTTCATCAGAAGTCTTTGTTCTGCCACACTCGGAATATAATCACTTTGACCATGATGATGGAAGTTGAACATCTCCAAGGCTATAGGCGAACCTTTACCCGTTTTCTGGACTCCACTGTTGAACATGGCTACAGTATTGGTAAAACCATCAAAAGCTTCTATATCCTGGCTTGTTCCATTAGCCAGTCCCAAGGAATCACAGAAAGCTCCATGGGCTTCATTCAGCATAACAGCCATTGCCGGATGCTGCTCTGCTGCTTCTGCAAATACCACTCCCACAGCCTTCTTGGAATTCTGGGAAAAGAAGGCAGCAGTGTCCATACAACTATGATCTTCACAAAGAACATAACCTATGTGATGACCATAGTCGATTGGCTCATGCTCGTCACATGAGACCAATAGACTTTGTAGAAGGACTGTCAATAGTCCACAAAAAATAGAAATATATTTCTGTTTCATTGTCATGAATCTCTTTAAATGTTAAAGGGGTATCTTCAATCCCAGGTTCACACCGGTCTTGAAACGCTCCTTTCCCCTGATGGTGATATCTTCCTTTACTGAAAAGAAGAAACTCCATCCATCATATAAATTATAGGTATGTTCGTAGCCGACATGAACTGCACCTATTGCCTTGTTCAAATCACTTCCTGCACTGGCTCCAACCCTGAGACTTCCATGGTGGTTTCTGCCTCTGGTAACACATGGTTTGTAGGCAGCACCCACACCCCATGTATTATAGTTGTGCCAAAACGATGTCCTGGTAATGTGGCCTGCCTCCGGATCCTCATCATATTGGATGGTACAGGTGGCAAAGTACTCCCAGGCATTATGATATAAGGTTTCTCTTTCATAGGAAAGAGTCGTTTCCAAGGTCCTGGGATAGGCTCCACCCACCGCAACCATCAGATGGCTGCCCTGATTCTGCGCCTTTGAGGATAAGGAAAACAAGAGAGCCGGAATCATCATCCATAAGCTCTTCTTGAGAATCGTTACATAATACTTCTTCATACTTCTTGCTTTTATTGTTCACGCAGTAGGAGGGAGGAGAAGGAATCTGCAGAGAGCACATCTTCGTAATCGAGCTGCAGAGAGATGGTTCTACCACTGATTTGCTTCTCGCTAAGTTCAATTGAGAGAACCTTATCGTTAGGGAAAGTCATCTTCTTCAAGACGGCTACATTTCTATAACCCTTCTTGAAAGATAAGCTTCTATCAAGAAGCAGTGCCGGTTTAAGCTCCAGGGTCTGGACATTGGTGGCCTTCTGCTGCTTCTTATCCTGAAGCTTGAAGCGCAGCTCATCAATATCAAACTGCAAATTGGTAAGATTCTCTACTGAGAAATCCACAAAGATGTATTCTCCCACAACATAGATGTTGTTGAGACGCATCTTCAGTTTATGATGATTGCTGTAGGTTCCCCTATACTTGGCTGGTGAATTCCATACCTTCATGGCATATGCCACCATATCTTGGGTCGACATGCTGATCTCAGGATTATGGAAGGCATTTCGTTCAACAAGCTCCACTTCCTTATCTGCTACAGCCTCTTCCATCTTGCTTGTATAAACCAGGGCATATTGCACGCGATAACGTTCAGTGATGATGGTCACAATACCCATCACCTCACCATCCTGATGATGGGAAGAGGTGGGCTTGAGTCGGATGACATTATCCAAAGGCTTGTCACCCACGATGGAATCCGTAGAGATATCCACCATGCGGATAGGCTCTGATGCTGTGATGATGGAAGATACATTCTCATTAACTGTGAGGCGTTCCATATCATAAAATGTTTTCTGTGCCATGACTCCCATACTGAACAGACACATCACGATGAGTGTCAATACTTTATTCTTGAACTGTTTCATTTCTTATAATTTTGTCGCAAATGCTATTAAATGGTTTATAATTTTGTCCTGCCATGTTTGGAAGATGTATCCACCAAATACACTTTGGTTCCATACTTGAGCTTGGCTCTGTTCTTCTTGACATTTCTTCCCAGAGCGTTCATTGCCTTTTGGGAAGCATTGGACATGGTTCTCGAAGCCCAGCTCTTGATACCTGTACCTCCTGTGGATGATTCCATCAAATTGCTGCCTTGAGTAGCAGAAGAGGCTATGTCCTTGGTTGTTTCTCTGAAACTGCTTTGAGGAACATAGAGACCTTCCAACCCATCAGTATCATAGAGGGAAAGGTTGACTCTCAGGATTTCTTCCTCAAAGAAGATGCTCTCCACCTTACCCTTGACCCTTTGTTTGCCGAAATCACTCATCTGGGCATAGATATAAGTACCCTTATTGACAGTGGTGCCTCCGATTTCAATGTCATCCAGGAGACGCAGACGAACTCTGGTTCCATCAACGGCCTTCACCTCTTCATCAATAATGGCAGAGATAAGTTTGCTTTTGTTTTTTTCAATGCCAAGGGTATTGAAGTAATCGGATACATCTTTACTCTTCTTGGTAACCATCTCTGGAGTTTCATCCGTTGAAGAAGATACCGTCTCATGACTCTTAACATGCGAATCCTTTCTTTCTTCATGAATATCAGAAGAGTTTGCTTTGCCGGAAGAACGGAATCTGCTGGATGAACGTTCTTCTTCATTCTCACCTGAATCATAGAAAGAAGCCACACCAGAAAGATTTCTATTCATCTCTTCCCAGCTTTGGGTTCTTCGCTTTCGTTGCAGACGGGCAATTTCAGAATTGCTTACTGGAGCCACAAACTCATCATTTGAGACAGATTCTCTGGAGGAATTTTCTCTCACACGACTTTGCATAGCCCTGAGTTTCTTGAGCTCTTCCTGTTCAGCTTCCTGTTTTTTGATCAGTTCAGCCTCCTTCTTGTTGTACTGAGACTCAAATTCTTCCTTTTTTCTCACAGAATCACGATCACTCTCCATGCCCTCTAGGCCGGTAAGGTCAGTGATTCTGCCATATTTCCTTTCCGTATTATCCATCTTACTGCCTAACAAGCTGTCAGTCTTGGCATCAGGAAGCGCACTGGAAAGGTAATCTGTTGTCTTGAGATTGCCATTTCCCGTTTCCGGAATCTTCATTTGAAAGGCATCAATAAGTTCGTACCCAATGAATAAAGCGAGAACATATATGACCAAGGGGAGATAATACTTTCCCTGTCTGAAATTAATCTTATTTGTCTTCATCTTATGATTGCTATTTGGTCTGTTGACGTTTCAATAAGGCAGAATCCACCTTTTCCACAGCTGTGGTTCGTCTACTGGCATGCTGCTTATATGATCTTACCATGTTCAGGACATTGATACCAAGACAGCCAATCACGAAGGTAAACACCAGTGCGATGAATCCTATCCGGTGACTGTTGGCAAAGAGCTGAACCTTTGAAACCAGAAAATTGATGCCTGATTTCTCGGCAAATCTCATTCCGGCTTCTCTTTCCTTTTGATATCTTTCCTTGTACTTTGGGTCATCCTTGCTAGGCATTTCTTCACCCATAACCATTTTCTTTAAATTCATTATATATAATGTGTAAGGATTAATACTCAGATTTCTTTCTCTCCTCCAAATCCCTGTTGTAAAGGGTACGCCAGTTGGTAATCAAGATGCCATGGGGATTATTTTCCGTTCTAGGCACCTTCTTCAGATTACCAGCTGTCACGATTTCACGCATGAGGATATTGGTTCTACGCTCAATCCGCTGTCTGCCATAATAGGTAAAGGTAAGAGAATCCTTGTTCAGCCGGATACTGTCACAGAAAATACTGCAGATGGTGGATGTTCCTATCAAATTGTTATAGAATCCCTTTTCCTTCAGTGCATTATACTGGGCAAGTCCTGTCTCATCTATGAGATACATGGCTTTCTCCATGGTATAGCGGATATACTTGTCATCAGGAGCCAATGTGAAGAAGAAATGATGAAACATCTCAATATCACTCTTTGCCTCTACATCGAAGGTCTCTTCCATGGTGGTCTGCTTGACAAGAACCGGGACATTTCCATCCAAGACATATACCTTTTTCTGGGCATCACTTACCATACCTCTAGCAATGACTATGCTGCCAAGGCTGATGACCACGCAGCCTATGAGAAAGAGGCTGCTGATGATCATTACCATTTTAATCTTGTTTTCTAAATTCTGTAATACGGCCATTATTTCAAATGA
Source organism: Segatella sinensis (assembly GCF_040095255.1). Classification (NCBI taxonomy): domain Bacteria; kingdom Pseudomonadati; phylum Bacteroidota; class Bacteroidia; order Bacteroidales; family Prevotellaceae; genus Segatella; species Segatella sinensis. The sequence goes on from NZ_JBBNGE010000008.1 coordinate 66,797, forward strand.
TTTATAGGATTTTACGATTTCGGCATCAAACTCATGGCACTTTGCTTGGCTGAAACAGCCACTCCCTCGCCGAAGTTACGAGTGGAGAAGGCAGTATCTCCCTCTGGAATCATCCATGCTGCCAGGTCTGGAACCAGATTTAAACATTTCAGGGAAACGATTGAGGCCACCAGCAGATAACCGCAGGTCATGAAGGCATTTTGAATATAGCCTGTAATCTCCCCCTTTCCTGCTGTGATGACAGAGAGGTTCTCCACCTGCACACTGATCACGATATCAAATAGCAGGAGCACATAGAAGCCTACGAAGTAGAGCATGGCTCCATATAGATGCACTGTCAGATATCGTGTGAGCCATTTTGCCCAGGCCCCTTCCCATTTAGGCAAAACGGAAAATGCCCACTGGATAGGACCGAAGATGGTAAGCATGCCCAAGATGATCTGTTGGCAGAATATGGTACTCCACCATCCGATTCGGTAGATGACAAGAGCCAGGAACATGACGATTTTATCAAGTCCTATGATCAGGCCGGCAAACACCGTTCTATCAGCGGCTTCCTGCGCCAGCTGCTCGCCTTCCTGATTGGATTCAACTCCTTCCACCTGCATGGTGGCATCCTGTACAAGTTCGCTCAAGATGAGCTCCTTGGCCACTTTTTGGGAAGGGGCAACCTTGTGATATAGGGAATCCCTCTTCTGAATCAGCGGCATAAGCTCATTATATTTCTCACTTACCTGTACTGCTTCAGCTTCATAAAGATCATGGGTATAGGAACCTATGCAGTTGGGAATGAAGGCCAGCGCATCCAGGATACTTCCTTTATTATTGGTGGAAGAGGGATACCAGAAGCACATCACCAGGGCAATGCCCAGGATCTTCATGATTTTTATCACATCGATAGGTTCACCCTTGACCAGCATCTTGTAGGACATGGAACCTGCTACGATAATGGAAAACAGAGCACCCAGTGCCATACACATCTGGAGAATCCACCAGAAGGGACCTTGTGAACCGATGAAATCTGCATTGCACAGAAACTCATTTGTCTGGAACACAACATTGTCTATATCTTCCTCAAACAGATCCACGCCAATGGTCTTGGAGAGGTCTGAGAGATAGCTGCTCATTCCACTTGTGACACTGCCAGTGGAAGTGTCCAAGATTAAAGATGTAAATGCCATTGTATTTCTTTTCTATTTTTTGTTTCTACTTTTCTCAGGGCTTGCTACCAGCAAAGCCATCCACAGCCATGGCTGCCTGCCATCGTCTATAGGCATCAGCAGCTATAACAGTATTGGAACTGCCTCGTTCCATCTTGGTATCATTCTCTGTAAATTTCTTTCCCTTCTTCAGAGAGTTCCAATAAAGAAGTTGTCTGACCAAGGTCATATTTCTCTTGACAATATCCTGATAGATAGCAAGATATTCTTTTTTTCTCATACCCAGGTCCTGATAGGATTCATGGGTGACCTTGATGGCCATTTCAAGACAATTGTAAATATTGCGCCAGCTCTGATAATCACTGGGGCTACCTCCGTAGGAGACGATATGATTGATGTTTTTGTTAAACAGCTCCATCTTCCGATCAAGTTTGCTCTTTTCCAACGTCCATGACATATCCGAGATTGATGAACGGGAAGTGATGTTGAGGGCTTCAACCTTGGTCCGTTTTACATAGCTGGAATCTATCTTCTCTGCTTCATTCACTTCCTTCATGGTGTTTGCCATCACCTCCGTTCGGTAGAGAAGCTTGTTCCTGACGTTGGCATCCTTCTGATAGTTCTTATGGAATGCATTGTAATACCAGGCCGGCGAGAGACTGCCCTTGCCAGTTTCCATCGTAGTGAACTGGTTCATGATATCTCGCTCATGGATATAAGTCACCTCCTGAGCCTGTAGACTGAGACCTGCCAGCAAGAATAAGGCTAGAAATAGCCTTCTAATATGAAGTCGTTTCATGATTGCTTTCTATTTTAATCTTTTCTTCCTCCTATTAAACTACCACCCCCCAGAGGCAGATGGCTAAATGGCTTTTTCTCCTGAATACAGGCATGCGCCTCATTTCCAGCGGCCAGCCACCTGGTATAGGAGTCTTTGACGATTTCCTTGATTCCCCGGGCCATGAAGATTTCCTTTTTCCAGTAACCAAGGCGGATGGTCATATATGTATGGATGTCCAGATAGGCATGATAGATAGCATAGTCGATTTGATCCATACTTTCATTGATGCTGTTTAGAATCTTCATCAGATTGGCCGTGGAACATTCCGAAGCTCCTGAGAGAATGAGTGACAAGTCCATATATGACTTGTAGAGATTCTCGGTCTCCAGTTTGATTTCATCCACGGTTCTGGAACTCGTGTTGAGAATCAGGGTATCTGATGACCATACTGCTCCATGTGAGAGAATCTTGTCGTGATAGGTATCAACGAGTTTCCAATATCCCTCTATGTTACGTTTGATGCTATGGTAGGTATTCACCCCATGGAAGGCTGTAGCAGTACCCTGCAGAACCAGGTCCAGAATCTCAAAACCTCGTTTATATTTATCCAGCTGGTCTTCTATTTTCCTGTAATCCGTGATTTTCTTGCTACTTTCCTTATGATATTCATACACACCTAGTTCCATAATGGCTCTGACATCCAGCACCGTTCTTACTGTCTTATGGTTGTCTATCATGGCTTCCAGAGAAAGAGGATCATCCTGTGCCCACATGGCTGAGGGCAGGATGGCCATCATGAAAGCCAAAATATTCCTTCGAAAAAAGGATTGAAGTTGGAAATTACTCATTGCATTGAAATGTCATTTGTTAATTGTTATGTTACCATTTTATGGACTTTCGCTATTGCCCGGAGAAGAGGATTTCTTCATAGCCTTCAAGCTGGCATCTTCCCAACGTCTGAGGGCATAGTCAGCTATGTCCGTTCTTCCTTCTCTGCTCACTACCTCAATGATCTGCCTCTTAAGGAAGTCAAGAATACTCTCCCTCTGAGTCATTACCTTTTCTATGAGAACCAGCTGTGCAAAGATCTTAGTGAGCTCCTGCTCTACATATCGTGCCACCTGAAGGCGGTCACTGGCCAGAAGAAGATGGATACCGTCTTCATCATCCTCTTCATCTGCAACCTGGGTTGAATAGTTGTATCTCACCGCGATGCTGCAGCTGGGAAGGTCAGCCATCCACTGTTTCAGATGCTTGTTGACCTCATCGGCTCTTTGCTGCTCTGTCTGGCTCATATCGAGCTTCAGAACTTCAAGTACTGTTTCTGAACTGCTGCTAGAGGTAAGCTTAAAGTCCACAGAGAGAATAGCACGATGAATCCTGACACCTAGAACATACTTGGGCTTTCGACTCAGCTTCAAAGTGGCAGTATAGGTAACAGCAGTCTTGGCATCCGGACAATAGCCGTGCCTTACAAAGACATATTCATCACTGCCCTGCACCCATTCCCCCTCATCCAGCCATTGAATATGATACATCGAGGCAAGACTGACCATGTTGGAAGGGATCCGATAGGGACCATCCAGGTTGTCATTCATATCCTGATAGTACTCATCCAGGGCATTGCCAACCTGAGAGAGTTTATTTTCTGTATGTCCAAGCTGCTTCTTGAGAAGGGTATTGTCCTTGGAAAGGGCATCATACTGTGTTTGCAGTTTCTCTGCCAAAGGATAGTTCTTATATCTTTTAGCCTGATTGATCCTGGCAAGGAGAGATCTCAACTGGGTATCGTTGGAACTGATCTCGGATCTGAGAGCGTTCACCTGATCAGATAATTCCTTTTGCTGCCTGATGAGTTCCTTGGAACCATCATCCTCTAGTACGGGAGAATGGGACATGGCAAAGTCCTTGGACTTCGGCCATTCCAGATGATTTCCCTGGGCGCCGTTTTCCTTCCAGTTGAAAGAACCCTCACCAAGTGATGCTCCATCTTCACATTGAGCTATGAAACTCACGGTATTGCAACCCTCCATCTTCTTTTCATCGGCCATGGAATAGTAGCGTGGAGTATCACTTCCCAGCAGAAAAGTCACAGAAGGATGATCCTTCAAATAAGCTTCATTTTCTTCCTTATAGCCTTCCAGGCGTGCCTTCATCTGATTCATGAAGGTTGTCTTATCCATGGTTTGAGAATCAAAGATTTCCTCATACACTTCTTCTCTGATATCCCAAGAGTCAGTAACCCGCACCGCATAGGAGTTGAAGCAATAGCGTTCATCATAGGAATGCTTGAATGTTCCACCCTTATAGTGCCGTTGCCGGTCCTCATGCTTTTTGAAGTATTGAACCTTGCACTCGTGCCCAGGATTCTGTTCATTATAAGCCTGGCATTTGGCAGTATTCCATTCTGTAAGCTTGAAAAGCTTGTTCTTCACGACTCCCTCCTCTTCTAGAGTAAGATTCTTATAACAGGGAATCTTGGAATAGGAATCCCTCTTTTTCCCACTGGCATGAACATGCCATGCCTCATTCCACCGCTGGTCACCATAGGACTCATAGCTGGGTGGGGAGTAATCACATAGGATCTCAGAACCCACATCATGCTTATAGATATACCATCTCTGGGTATAATACTGCCCTTGGAGTTCCTTGAGATAGGAAGAGATATAGCCTGTAAGGTTGTAGTGGCTGGTTTGAAAAAGCCTTTCCACTGCATCTTCGTTGCCTTCACCCACTACGGCAAACAGCATCTCCTTGATGTTGTCGGCATCCTTAAAGGTTTGATAATGGTCCTTGAAAGACTCATACATCTGGGCTATCTCCTTAGGCTTTGCTTTGAATATTTCCCCAATCTTGCTGGCACTTTGCAAGTTACTGTCATAGGTAACCTTTCCTGCCTGTGCAATGACGCTACCCAGATTCTTAAAATCCTCCATGATTTCCTCCCGGGTAATATCCTTGCCGAAATCTCCCAGCTTTCCCAAGAGCGACATCCAATCCACATCACCCAGTTGGGCTAGATTGAACAATCTCTGGAGATCTTCATTGAGAATCAGAAACGGTATATCCTTGAAAGAATGTCGGCCATTGGTAACTACCAGTTCAAATTGCTTGCAGAGATTCTCCACATTGGTAGTTGTCCTGAAAAGATAGGGACCCCAATAGATGGCATTCTCGGGCTGTTTGAGCATCTTTCCTCCCACAGTGATGAACTTGGGCATAATGCCATCTTTCACCAGGTGGAAAATTCTGCGGTAATAGTAGTTCTCTTCAGAAGCGAATAGTCCAGGGTTACGTCGTGCATCCCTCAACATCTTCTTACTCTGGAAAATACCAGCAGAAGCAATACCCGCAGACTTATAGTGCTCCAGAATCTTGCTGATGTTATTGGCTGTGGAACCTTCCTCCAAAGCCTCAATCTCATAAGCAGCTGTCATGGCGGCAGCCGTTACCTTATCAATGTTCATGCTACTCCAGCTTACAGCAGCAAGGGGAGAATACATGAAAACAGAAAGCACGATGAATGCAAGGAATCTATGCATAGTCTTATATTATGGATGTTTATAATTGAATACTTTTCTTTCCTTGAGAACCTTTCGTGAAAAATCCAAGGATTTCGTGATGCCACTGAGCTTCCAGTCCCTGACAAAGGTCTCGACCGCAGTCCTGTAATCAGAATGAAGGAGCTGCATGTAGAGCTTCAAAGCTTCCTTCTCCTGCTTCTCCGTGGTATAGACCATATAGCACTCTGGTGGTTCCTCCACGCCAAACACATCACCCTTGAGTCCACGCTTGATGAAAACTTCCATGAATGGAGACCTGCCTTCCTTGTTATCCAAGCCGTTGATGGTGAAGATCTTCTGGCAGTCATTGTCGGTAAGAGCCAAAGTGGACTGGATCTCAGAGAACTTATCCTTGAACTTACTCTGGTCAAGCAACATGAAGACATCAGAATTATTGATGATGGCCTCCTTAACGATAGGAGAGGAGGTGATATCCTGAATCTCCTGTGTGACCACTCCCACCATAGCCCAATGTTTTCTAGCTGTTTTATAGAGATACTTGATATAGCTCGCCATCACCGGTGTGGCTATGGCTTTCCATGCCTCTTCAATAACCAGACACTTTCTGCCCTTCTTGATTCTCATTTTCTGAGTGAACACATCCATGATGATCAGCACAATGATAGGGAAGAGAATAGGGTCATCCTTCACCTTGTCTATCTCGAAGACGATGAACTTTTCATCAAACAGCGTAGCATCCAGGTCATTATTCAGAATATGAGATCGTTCTCCACCTTTATAGAATGGCTTGAGAATGGCGGCAAAATCATGGATAGCAAACTCTATCTTCTGCTGAACGATAAGCTGAGGTATTCTCACCAGGGCGAACTCATAATAGGTATTGAAGGAAAGTTCAGAAACCTTGAGACTTCTTTTCTGGCGCTCAATCTTATCAATCTTACGCTCGATACGCTGGAGATAGTTCTTTTCCACGAGTTCCGGAGTCAAACGTTGGAGCTGGTGAAGGGCTGCTTGCTTTTCACCCTCTGTAGCTGCAGTATCTTCCACCACGGCCTGTAGCTTATTGACCAGACGAGAATTTCTCGAAGTCATGTCCTTTTCCTCAGACAATTGCTCATATCGATCCTCGAGCTCCTTTTCATATTGGTCATACTTGCCATTCTTTTTATCTTCCAGCAGAAGAATCTCCTTCATCTGCCTTCTTTCGTCCTTGCTGAAGTTATCAAAAGGATGGAAGTAGGCCTCATAATATTCCGTGATGGTCTGGTTGATGACTGTATCTTCAATCTTGCTTGGGTAGTCAGTTCCCTTGAAGAGTTGGAAAATCAGGCTTTTCAAGAAGTTCTTCTTCTCGCCAAAGTTCTCCTTATACTCAAGTTCTGAAATCTTGAACGGATTCATTGAAATCGGTTTTTCCTTGCTATAAGAGATATAAGACCCACCGAAGTAGTTGCAGATTCCCTCATAACTGTCACCGGTGTCCACGATGACCACGTCCGTATCCTGCTCATAATATTGTCGCATCACGGAGTTCATGAAGAAACTCTTACCGCTTCCAGATGGTCCCAGGACAAAGAAATTGGAGTTGTTGGTATATTTGACCTTACCTTCCTTGCCGGTGATGTCTATGGGTAGTGGCAAGCCCTGCCGGTCTGTGTAATAGCATTTCAGGGGTGAAGAGTCACCCTGTTGCTGGTGTTCCTTATACATCAGACAGAGAGCCGGTTCCGAGAGCGTCAGAAATCTGTCATATTCCTTATTAAGCCGGAAGCAATTACCAGGGAAGCTGCCAACGAAGAGTTCCAGTTGGTTATAAGCTCTCTTGGATATATGGATGCTATGTCTTGCGAAGAGGTTCTCCAAGGAATTGGTTATCTTTTGGAAATCCTTATCCCCAGAAATCTTAACCACCATGTTATAGTGGGCATAGACGAGCATCTTGCCGTTACGGACGATTTCAGACTGAACCTTTTCGATGTCCTCAACGGCAATCTGATTGTTGGGATTGGGAATGGAGGCATGACGGTTCTTTTTCTTATCCAGCTTCATGATTTCCCTTTTTTGGTTGGGAAGGAAGATCACCTGATTATACACCAGGGTATCAACCTCGGGAAGCGAGTCGATGGAAGAAAGCAAATCCTCGGAGAGAATACTGTTTCCTACCTGGCTTTCAGAATAGGGACGAAGCATGCCCGGCAAGCCCACCTGATCCACATCCAAAAGGCTATAGGCCTTGATATGGTGCTTTCCCATTCCAATTTCCTCGCTGGTGACCTTGAAATCACTCATGGAAACTGTGGCGTTCTTGAAATCCATGGCAAAGAAACGGTCTGCATACCTCTTGCATTCTTCGGCCTTGAGAAAGGAACATTCCACATTGCTGACCTTCAACCTGTCATGGACCTTCTGGATTTTCACCAGGAAGTCCTTCCATTTGGCGGGATCATAACTGTGGATGGTTCCTTTCTTACCTTTTCTTGTAATCATCAGGAAGGTTTCATGAGCTACATAACTTCTTCCATGAAAGAACCTGAAATACGAATCAGAAAGGAAACGTTTGGATATAGAGCTTTTTCCCTTGGCAGCAATACTATTCATATCAAACTGCTTGCGAACGAAGACATCCTGCTTATGAAGGGCATAACCTTCCCCCAAAAGTTGCAGAATAGAAGAGAACAGGCTTATGAAATCGTAATAGCTAGCCTTGGAAGCGGAATATTTTCTTATGGGATTTCTGATTTTAAGTATAGCGGTATAGTCCCCTCCCTTGGTATAGATGATTCCCATATCGTTCACATCTTCCACGCTGAAATAAATGTCCTCGAAGACCTTGGCCCTTTTTCCTCCAGTACCAAAGGCGCAAATGGAGATACCCATGCCTATAATCACTGCAATTAAGAGCATTACTACTGCGATTGCAACCATTTTACTGAATTATATGTTGTTTTACTTAATAACTTTTTGAACGAGCAAAGATGAAAATACCCTTGGGTGCTTTCTTGCTGTGAAGTCCCTGATGCTGCTTCAGAAATATCATGGACCCTCCCACGCCTAAAAAGGTGGTAAGCAGGAGAAGTCCAGCCAGGAATCCCAACAGGATGTAGCCTATGAGAAATCCCAGGAGTCCTCCTCCCACAGCACCAGCAGCCCAGAAGATATACCTTCCTTTCAGACCCAGGAATTCAAGGGGTTTTTGAAGTCCCTTGAAAACCGGGTAGTCCTTAAATCGTTCCTGGTCTTTCTTGCCCATATTAAAGACCGAAGAACAAAGGCAAACACTGAGCTGCGGCAATGAGGAAGATGCAGGCACCCACAATCATCATGATGCTCTTCTTGACATCCTGCTCCTCGTTGTTCATCTTTACATATACAGAAATAGCGCCAATCATGGCAACAATACCTGCGATGGCATAACAGAGGTTCGTAACGACGGGCACATATCGCTTCAAACTCTCGGTGGAAGTCTCAATAGCAGCAAGACCAGCATCCACATCCTGTGCGAAAGTAGTGATACTAACCATGAAAAGCATCATGGCCATCATACAGATACGAGGGTTCTTGACAAAAGCCTCTGCATTCTTTACTGTGGCTGCGGCGCCCTTCTTTGCGCCGCCTGCCAGATTACTGAAAAGTTTATTCATTTTTTTCTTGAAAAATTAAATGATTATATAATTCTTTGACTAATTTATCTACCATAGGTGGTCAGTTACCCCATATTGGAATCCGAAGAATGACGGGAAAATAAAAGTGGCACATCCAAGAAAAATCAAACTTCCTATTAGAATGAGCACACTCTTGGCAAAACCGTCTTCACCAGTTTGCATCTTTATGTAGATATTGATGGCACAATAGAAGCTCAGGAGTGTTGCGATGGCATACATGAGCTGGGCTACATAAGAGCACATCGTGAGCACATAAGTGACCATATCATAAAGTCTTCCGGTGTTTCCGCTATAATCAGTGGTTCCACAATTGGCCATGGCCAGGTGGGAGATTGAAAGCAACAGCATTGCTATCGCCATAACTTTAGTATAATCCCTCATTTTGGATACTGTTTATATCGATACTCCACCTAAATTCTCGGCGAAACTATTGATGAATGCTTCGCCATCGATCATGTTTTGAAGGAAATCATTGGAACTGATTTCCTCTTCAACGTCAGCCTTGCAGGTGATCATTTCCTTTTTCGCATTGCTGATTCTTGCATACACCTCATTTACATCCATTTGCTCCACATCTTCCACTGTTATGGAAGCTGGTAGTTCCTGAGAAGATTCGATGGAGGTCACCCCAGTTTCACTGATTTCTGAAGACGAATGAAGGAAACTATCCTCATCCACATCTACAGGCTGTTCCTCTTCCAAAACTTGGGGAACATGATTTGTTGAGGTCTTGAAAACCTCCTCATCCGCCTTCTTTTCACTTGGCGCTATCTTCTTGAGATCTAAGACGATGATAATCGCATAATAGACTGCAAGAAGGAATGTCATTGTTAATGCAAATATGCTAAATGTTTCCATTGTTATTTGATTGATAAATTCCTGATTACGGGTGCAAAGGAACAGCTTTTTTAGCAGATAATACCTATTAAACCAATCAAATACGTTTTTTAACTAAAAACCGGTTATTTTGTCAAGTAAAACTCAAGAAAGTGTTAAAATGGAAACCTGTATTCTACTTGTGAATAATAATAAAAGCTATTTTGATGATGATGATGATTCTAAAACAATCAACTTCTAAATAATGATATATAATAACTCCGTTTTTGTTCTGTCAGGTGAACCTCACTTTTTATCCTATCAGACTTTGCACTTTTTACCACAGGCTTTTTTCTTTGCAAAGGTATGGCTGTCCTGGCAGACACCAAGCACCACCTCAAAAGGTTATACTGCTAAAAACTTGTTCAGCAGCCTTCCACAATCCAAGATTGGGTTTTCCGAAAAGTTTTTAGCCGCATTGCCTGGTTTTCTGCCCTGATAGGGACACCCATCTTTTTAGCACGAAAAAAGGCATAGTGGTAAAGGTTACGCTGGAATGTAATTAAAAAAAATCTCGGATTCTCCCAGAACAAAAGTCTTGAAAAGGCTGGGTTTCAGGAAATCTAGAATATAATTTTAATGTTGAACTTTTAAATAAAGCTTTTATGGAAAGAATGATTTCAGAAAAGGACAAGGAGTTTACGGACGTTTTCTCACGTTTCGTTAATGGCAAGATGGGCAGTGCACAGCTTACCGGTGAGGAATGGGCTAATGACCATCGTTATCTTGTGAATGAGAAATTCAAGGTGGTGATGGCATTTATTGACAAGCTAGCTTATTGCTATGAGCAGGGTTGGTATGACCCACGTGATGAGTGGGCATGCACATTGTCGGCATCCATCATGGAGCATTTGAAGGAGAAACAGCTGTATTATTCACAAATTAAAGATAGATAGGAAATGGCAAATTGGGCATCAACTAGTTACAGAATAGAAAGCAAGCAGAAAGACCTTCAGGAGATATATGACCTCTTCATGGAATTTAATGAGAACGGAAGAACCCCTTTCGATAATCTTACTGACAAGAATTGGGAAGGGAACATCGTCTGGGCTTTGGGAGGAGACACCAATAATTACTACCTCAGAGGATTCATCCAAAGTTGTGAAATTAGTGAGGGCATGCTCTCCATCGAGGCAGAAGAAGCATGGGGAGCATCTGATTTCCGCCATTTCCTAGAAAACCATTACAAGGACATGAAGGTATATTTCATGGTGGAAGAAGACGGTGACTGTGTTTATGCCACAAATGATTCAGAAGGCAAGTATTTCAGCTGCCGCTTTGTGGTTGATTCTTGTCTTGATGGGGCATATGACTATGAATGCTTCAATACGGAGAAAGAAGCCCTTCATTATATTGCTGAGCTTCTTGAGGTGGATTCCATATCAGTGGAACAGCTTGAGACCTGGCAGAAATATCACGAGAAAGAGGATGATTACTTATATTTCAATGAATATAAGATTGTTGCGTAGAATAGGTAACGGAGAGGCTAACCACCTCTCCACAATATAAATAAGGTATGGAATACATAGATTTCGTCAAAAGAAAGGTGCAGCTGCATCATGAGATAGAGAATGCCATCAAGGAAATGATGATGGAAAAAGGTGTGACGGAGATAGACCTTTTAAAAGATGAGGAATCATTTGATGCAGGATGGCTCATAAGAAGCATTGGTGATACCAATGCACTCGAAGAAGTACTAGTGGCTAACATCAAAGTGGAGAACAACACCTTGTATTACAAGGGCAAAACCACTTGTGAGACAGATGAAGATTGGCAACTGTTAGACGTGAGCGATAATGTCCTGCTCGGTAGCATTGACACTGTTTATGATGCGGTTTTTCAGAGAATCAAATCAAACTTCTAAGAAAGGGAGCAAGGGGCTAAGTGCCTCTTGCTTTTTCGATCGGTGCTGCCTATATACTTTTGAGCGGTATATAGGCAGCACAGTTTGGGTATCTCCGATAGAAGTTGAATGGATATGTATCATATCTAAGCCATATATCATTCGTAACTAAGATGTGTTACATTAAATTTAATTTAAAATTTTCCTTACCTTGCGCTTTTCTTAATCAAATATTGTATCTTTGCATAAGATAAGTTGCACTCGGCAATTTGAAAGCAAGCTTTCATTGCGCTCGTTTGCATTATCTTTGCAACAAGGTGGCTACTATAGCTACAAACATCAACATCGAGGATATGAGAAGTGTTTTATTCATCGTATTAATATTGGTAAGCATTATGATGGAAGCAAAGATTCGCAAACCTGCAGTAGCAGGTAGTTTTTATGCTGACGATGCCAAGGAGCTTCGCCAGGATGTGAGAGATTGTTTCTCTCAGTGCAAGAATCCTGTCATGGAACATGTACAAGCCGTTATCGTACCCCATGCAGGTTATGTGTTTTCTGGAGTAACGGCAGCATCGGCTTTTGCAGCCATCCATCCAGAGGCAGAATATGAGCATATCTTTCTTCTGGGACCAAGCCATCATGTTTATCTGGGCAAGGCTTCTATTAATGAAGGTGCTTCTGCCTACGCCACACCTTTGGGAGAAGTAGCTGTAGATACAGCCCTTTGCAGGGATTTGATGGCTAAAAGCGATGCCTTTACCTATGTACCAGCAGCACATGAGAGTGAACATTGCCTGGAGGTGGAACTGCCATTCCTGCAATACCACATGAAGAAGATGCCGCCAATCGTTCCAATTATCATCGCGACTCAGGAACTCAGTACACTAAAGGAGATTGCCAGCTGCCTGAAACCTTATCTGAACGAAAGAAATCTTTTCGTTATCAGCAGCGACTTCTCTCATTATCCTGCCTATATGGATGCCAAACTGGTGGATGGACTCACCAAAGACAGCATCATGACAGGAAAGACAGAGGCTTTTGTTAATGCCACACTGCATAATCAGGAACTCAATATCGGCAATTTGGCAACGAGTGCCTGTGGCATGGCTCCTATTGCCACCTTGCTGATGATGACAGAAAAGAATGCAGGGATTCATCCACATCACATCATGTACTGCAACTCCGGTGATTCACGATACGGAGGAAAAGACAAGGTGGTGGGCTATCATTCTTTTGTATTTACCACTCAAGCTGCCAGCTTTGAATTGACTCAAGATGATAAGAAGATGCTTAAGTCTATCGCTTATCATACCATCGAGGCTTCTCTTGAGGGAAAGAAGTATGAGCCTAGCGGACTATCTGATATGCTAAAGACCCACTGCGGTGCCTTTGTTTCTCTGCATAAGAAGGGGAGATTAAGAGGCTGCATCGGTCATTTTGGTGAAGATATGCCATTATATCAGACTGTGGTACAGATGGCTAAGGCGGCAGCCTTTGAAGATCCCCGCTTTTATGGGGTTACATTGGATGAACTGGATGATATCGATATTGAAATCTCCGTGCTCACTCCGATGAAGCGTATCCATAGCATTGATGAATTTCAATTGGGCAAACAGGGTATTTTCATGCGCAAGGGATATCATACGGGTACCTTCCTTCCACAGGTGGCTGATGAAGTAGCGTGGTCGAAGGAGGAATTTCTGGGCCATTGCGCTCAGGACAAAGCCGGAATAGGATGGGATGGCTGGAAGACGGCAGAGCTATATACCTATGAAGCCATCGTATTCTAGTGGCTAGATGATTACAAATATTCTAAATCTTTAGATATGATGAAGGAATGCAGATTTTACAAGAAGCTGGATGGGGTAGGGAGGTATGCAGCCAATACGGTAATGTGTGAACTTTGCCCTCATTGCTGCATCATCTCGGAAGGCAGGCATGGGAAATGCGGCAGCAGATGGAATTTTGAAGGGAGGCTTTACTCTGTGGTCTATGGCAAGCCCTGTGCCTTGGCTGATGACCCTATTGAGAAGAAACCCTTGAATGAGTTTCATCCGGGAACCCGCTGTCTGTCTCTGTCCTGTACAGGTTGTAACTTCCGCTGTCTCAACTGTCAGAACCATGACATCTCTCAGGTGCTTCCATCTAATGTTGACTTCTATGAGCTGTCTCCTCTGGAAATTGTAGAGATCGCCGTCAAGCATCATCTGCCAGGTATCGCCTTTACCTATACTGAGCCGCTTACCTACTATGAATATATCTATGACATAGCTCAGGAAGCGCATAAGAGAGGACTCTGGAATATTCTGGTATCAGCAGGTTACATCAACCCGGAACCCTTGAAAGAGATTGTATCTTTCATAGATGCAGCCAATATCGACCTCAAGGCTTTCTCCGATGAAGTATATCAGAAGCAATGTGGCGGTCATTTGCAGCCAGTTCTTGACACTCTTCTTACAATCAAGGAAGCTGGAGTACATCTGGAGATAACAAACCTCTTGATTCCAGGAGTGAATGATGATGAAGGTATGATAAGGGATATGTGCAGATGGCTCAATGATCATGGCTTTGACGATTGCCCTCTTCATTTCAGCAGATTCTTTCCTCAATATAGGATGAAAGATTCTATACCTACTCCAAGAGAAACCTTATATCTAGCCCGTAGGATTGCAGAGGAAGAAGGAATCAATAAGGTATATTTAGGAAATATTTAAAACAGAAAAAATTGATTGAAATGAACAAAACAGCATTTATCACCGGAGCCAACAAAGGTATTGGCTTTGGAATCAGCAAGCATCTTGGTCTAAGTGGCTGGGATATCATCATCGGTGCTCGTGACGAAGCGAGAGCTTTGGAGGCAATGAGCAAGTTGAAGGAAGCAGGATGTACTGTACTTGGTTGGGTGAATATAGAACTCGGCGATCTCGACAGCATCAGTCTGGCAGCTAAGGAAATCAAGGAGAAGTATCCTTCGCTCAATCTCCTTGTTAACAATGCAGGCATCCCAGGAGACATGTCCAAGACCAGTTGGGAGACAGACATGAAGGATATCAAGGAGACAACAGACGTGAACTACTTTGGAACCCTGGCAATTACTCAGGCACTTCTCCCACTTATCAAGACTAACGAAGGTAGAATAGTCAACGTAACGGTTCCAAGCGAGATCAGTCCCTACTGGCATCCATTGGCATACGTGGCTAGCAAGGCTGCCCAGAATGCCATGATGGGAGTAATGGCTATGGAGTTTAAACAGAACAACATCCCGGTAGAGATTTTCAGCGTACATCCTGGTCCTACTACCACAGATTTGAACGGCAACATGGCTTTGCCAGGTTTCCATACGATTGAAACGGTAGGCGAGAAGTTTGCCGAGCTCATCAACGATGGAAAATCCCACAATGGTGAGTTCATAGAATTGTACCCTATTGTGAAGGAAGATTAAGAACATATGTCTTCAAGGGTAAAAAAATAGCACTGTAAATTTAAAGCAGAATATTCAATTGATATTCTGCTTTTTTACATTCTTCCAATGTATTCGATAGAGGGTAAGCATCATGAAGCCGGTGATAGCCCAAGAAAACGGGTATACCCACATCAGAAGCTTGAAATCGTTGAAGTGGGGTAACACTGCAAACACCCAAACCATACGGAGTACGCAGGTACCGAAGATGGTGACAAGGGTAGGGGCTATAGATTTACCCATGCCACGCATCGCTGACGCTGCCACCTCATAACTTGCAGCGATAAACTGGATAACAAGAACATTATGCATTCGTATCTTTCCATATTCCAACACATGAGGGTCACCCGTGAAAAGCCCCAGGAAGAATTCATCTTGCCAGGTAAAGCACCAGTTACATAAGGCGCAAGTTAATGCCCCCAGAGCCATGCAAATCCAGAAAATGCGGTTCACTCGGTCGAGTTTTCCGGCACCATAGTTCTGACCGATGAATGTAATTGCGGCTCCATTGAAGGCAGCGATGAAGAAATAGCTGTAGAATTCGAAGTTGAGTGCAGCTGCTGAACCGGCTATTGCTCCATAGCCATAACCATTGATAGCAGACTGTACCACCACGTTTGAGAAAGAGAATACCATTCCCTGCAATCCTGCGGGTACACCTATCTGCAGCATTCGTCTCAGTTCCTTCCATTTTACACGCATTCTCTTGATGTTCAGTCGAAATGGTCCTTTCTCATGAATTAGGAGGTAGATGATGAGAGCTGCACTCACTGCATTGGCAATAGAGGTAGCGATGGCCACACCAGCCACACTCATATGAAAGACGATGACGAAGATAAGGTTGAGTATGGTATTCACGATGCCCGCCACCATCAGGATATAAAGTGGTCGGCGCGTATCGCCCATGCTTCGGAGTATTGCAGAACCAAAATCGAAGATCATGAAGAAAGGGATACCTAGGAAAAAGATACGGAGATAAGTCACCGCCAAATCGAGAACATCGGCTGGGGTATTCATCAAAGTAAGAATCGGTCGAGCCACGCTAATGCCCAATACCATAAGAAAGAGCCCACTTACCAGTGCAGTGATTCCTACTGTTCCAATGGCATCCCGGATACTCCGCTTGTCATTTTGTCCAATGTGGTTGGAAATAATGACGTTGGCGCCCATCGAAACTCCCATAAAGAGATTAATGAGCAAACTGATGACTGGTGTGTTGCTTCCCACTGCCGCCAAAGCTTGGCTGCTGGCAAAGCGTCCCACTACAGCAACATCCACCGAATTAAACAATTGTTGCAAGATGCTGCTTGCTGCCAGAGGGAGGGTGAACACTATTATCTTCATGAGCAATGGTCCATGAAGCATATCAATCTGATTCCTTGATTTTGTATTATCCATATCCATTCAATCTTTTTCCTTTTTGAGTCCTTTTCGCTTTATCTAAAGAGTTTTTCTCTTTCATCCTGTTTTGAGGTGCAAAGTTACTGCTTTTTGTTGAGATTGAGGAATCATAACCCAGAAATCTATTAAAATTCGGTAAAATAGCTAAGGATTTGAACTACCCACAAGCTAAAGACTTGTGGGATTCCGACTTCATCAAGGAATGCTTGCAAGCAAGTCTTACGCCCTCTCCATCGGTGTAATCGACAGTTCCTGCCGATATATTTCTTAAACCTTCATCAAGTATATTCTTCGCTGCATTCAGGTCACGGTCTATTAACTCACCGCAATTTGGGCAAGTATAGTAGCGGTCTGACAAAGACAGATCCTCCTTGACATGGCCACAATAATGGCATGTCTTCGAGGATGGATAGAATCGGTCTATCTTAACCAGAGTTTTGCCGTACCACTTTGCCTTGTACTCCAACATGGTAACGAATGTACTCCAGCTAGCATCAGAAACTGACTTGGCAAGATGACGGTTTCTTACCATTCCCTTGACATTCAGGTCCTCGCAACACACCACATCGTATCTGCGAATGAGGTCAATGGAAATCTTATGCAGCTTGTCCTTACGGCAAGACATGATTTTCTCCTGCAACCTGGCGACCTTGATACGCAGCCTGTTCCATGAACCGCTTCCCTTCTTCTTGCGTGAAAGATGCTTTTGCATCGTTGCCAGCTTCTTTGAATACTTCTTGATGAACTTATTTGATGAGTACCTGTCATTATCGGAAGTAATCACGAAATCCTTCAAGCCCAAGTCAATGCCGACACTCAGATTGGTTTTCTCCAAGTCCCCGACCACAACCTGCGCCATGATGGTAACATAATACTTTCCGCCCGGTGTTACAGATACTGTCATATTTCTTAACTCGCCCAAAACATCCTGACTCTTGGCGAACCTGATGCCGCCTTTGAATTTCGGGATGAATATTCTGTTGCCTTCAACCTTAAAATGCTGGGGAACAGCAAAGCTGCCCCCATGTTTCTTTGAGTGGAAACGTGGGAATCTGGCTCTCCCCTTGAAGAAGTTTACATAGGCGGTTTCCAAATGGCGCAAGGCATGCTGCAAAGTCTGACTATTGATTTCCTTTAACCAGGAGTAGGCCTCGGTCTTTTTCATTGCAGTCAGCTCCTTTGCCTGCTCATAGTAGTTGGAGCTCTTCCTGGTCTGCTCATACTGTTCCTTGCGCTTGGCGAGAAAATGATTGTAGACAAAGCGGACACTACCAAAATAATTCGCAAGCATTTTCTCTTGCTTCTTATTCGGGTAAAGCCTAAACTTATATGTCTTCTGTATCATCTTCATAGTGTACAAAGGTACGAAATTTTTCTCCAACAACAAAGGAAAGATGCAATTATTTGCAAAATATTACGCGATTTCAATATATGTGATGCAAATAGTGACACCTTCAGAAAATACATTGAGAAACAAAGCTAATTTTTGTGCCAATTCATCCCAGAGGCTAAAGACCTTTGGGTTTTCTTGGCAACATTATATAAATGAAACAGGTGTTAAGTTAGACTAAATGCATCCTATTTATTTGATAATGTGATTTGGATGTGCAACATCAGTATATATCAGATTCTTCTGAGCTTTGATGCCCTTCTTTTTGAAGAGTTCTCTCACCGTGACGAAACGGAAGCCTCTCTGCTTGAGAATAGGAATGATTTGATCCACTGCTTCTACAGTTGCTTCATTACCCTCGAAATCATGGAGCAGGAAAATGAGTCCATCCTTGGCGCTTTTTAGCATGCGGCTTACTCGTTCCTCCGCTGTAACCGTAGGTTCCCAGTCCTCACAATTCTCACCACATATGAAGCCCAGCTTAACAGTATCATACATCGTCTGGGTGACATTAATATAAGGTGGACGGAAGTAAACCGGTGATTTACCCACATATCGCTTCACAAGAGCTGATGTAGCCCACACCTCCTTTCGGATGGAATCAGCAGAAAGCTGTGACATAGGACTATGAGTAAGACTATGGTTTTCTATATCATGACCTTCCTTATGGGCACGAACCATAATCTTGGCACTCTTTGGGGTGATGTTCTTGCCTATCACAAAGAAGGATGCCTTGACCTGGTGCTTCTTGAGAACATCAAGCATATGGGCGGTAGTGGTGGTGTTGGGACCATCATCGAAACTTAGAGCTACCAATTTGTCTTGAGCCTGACTCATGATTGCCTGGAAAGCCATGAGCAGCAGAAATATTATTTTTTTCATAAGTTTTTTATTTTTATATGTACCGCAAAGATAACTATATTTTTTGGTAACTCATTATATTTTAACTGGATATTGTATATTTTTTTGCGGCTTTCTATATCGCTGGCTTGAATATCTGACTTTAGGGTATAAAAAACAGTAATCATGATGATGGACTTTTCATTTTTTGTTGTATTTTTGCATTCGAATAGACAGACTTTAAAAAAGAGAAACGATGAAAAAGCTAATGGTATTACTTATGGCATTGATGAGCACCATGGTGCTTCATGCCCAATCAAAGGTTTACATGACCAAGGAAATCAGTCCAGCAGCCCTTGTCCGTATCTACAAGGCTTTAGGGGTTCCTGCACATGGTCATGTAGCCATTAAGATCAGTTCTGGAGAAATGGGTGGCAACAACTATCTCAAACCTACATTGATCCGGGATCTTGTAGATGAAGTAAACGGAACCCTGGTAGAATGCTGTACAGCCTACGGCGGAAGTCGTCAGGACAAGGGTAAACACTGGGAGACCATTCATGCTCATGGTTTTGACTCCATTGCAGCTGTGGACCTGATGGATGAGTTCGGTCAGATGCGCATTCCAATCAAAGACAAGAAACACCTGAAGTATGATATCGTGGGGGATCATCTAGCCAACTATGACTTCATGATCAACCTGGCGCACTTCAAGGGTCATGCAATGGGAGGATTTGGAGGTGTATTGAAAAACCAGAGCATTGGTGTAGCATCCACGGCAGGAAAAGCCTACATCCATTCAGCAGGTTTCACGGATGACCCGGCCACTGCCTGGAAGAATCTTCCCAAGCAGGATGACTTTCTGGAAAGCATGGCTGCTGCAGCACAGGCTGTGGGTGATTATTTCGGCAAGGGCAACATCATCTACATCAATGTAATGAACAACATGAGTGTAGACTGCGATTGCGACAGCCATCCTGCAGATCCGAAACTCAAGGACATGGGAATTCTTGCAAGCACGGATCCTGTGGCTCTTGATCAGGCTTGCCTAGACCTTGTTTTCACCCACAAAGGAAAACCTGGTGATGATGAAAAGCCACTCATTGAGCGAATCAATCGTCAGCATGGTACCTACATCACAGATTATGCAGAGAAGATAGGTTTTGGAAGTAAGAAATACAGTTTGGTGATGATCAAATAGAGTTTGACTTTAAATGAAAACTGCAATGAAAAAGATTATTGTTATATCAACCAGTCTCCGCAACGGCTCAAACAGTGACCAGCTTGCGGACAAGTTCATTCAGGGTGCCATGGAGAGCGGCAACATTGTGGAGAAGATTTCCCTCATCAACAAGGAAATCGCTTTTTGCAAGGGTTGCATGGCCTGCCAGAAGATTGGCAAATGCGTCATCAAGGACGATGTGAACGCCATCATGCAAAAGGTATTGGAAGCTGATGTCATCTGTTGGGCAACTCCTATCTACTATTACGAGATGAGCGGACAGATGAAAGTGCTCATTGATCGCATGAACGCAATGTACAGTCTCAATTACAAGTTCAGGGATGTGTATTTGCTTACTACAGCTGCCGAAGATGAGCCAGAGGTTCCTAAACGTGCAGAAATGGGACTAACAGGATGGATTGACTGTTACCCCAAGAGCCATTTAGCCGCTACACTTTTCTGTGGAGGAGTAGATGGACCTCGCAGCATTGAGGGCAACAGCAAGCTTGAAGAAGCTTATGAAATGGGAAAGAAGGTGTAGTATTATATCAAGAGTCCGGTCAAGGCAACCCGTGAAAGGTTACTTTGGACCGGACTTTCCTTTTAATGCCCTTACAGTATATTTCGCATTATTACCTGAAAAACAGAGGTTATGCGGAGGTAACTACTCAGCACCCCTACAGAAAACTTCTCGTTAATAAAGCATAAACTTGATTTTGCTTCACTGCTGTCCCGTTTAGAAATCGTCGGGGCTGAAAAGGCTAGGATATAGCCAATCCTCCGTAGTTACATGCGGAGGTGTTCTAGTTAAATTATCCTAAACTGTTTATTGATTGGATTTTTCTTTCTTTTCTCTTTCTTTTAATATAATTTTCTTTCTCTATTTCTTTCTTCCTGTTATCAATATATAGGGGCCGTTAACGAACCTTAAATCGATTTGGCGGCTCCAGGATTTCTATTTATATTTGCAGCCGAGAAAAAATTGAGTATATGAAAAAGGAAATGAATAAACCGGCGGAGAACATGCTCAGATTGTATGACTCGGTCATCTATCCAGGAAAGTGTGAGCACATGAGAAAAATGGATAGAAAGAGATTGCGTTCTGTATGGGCGTATGATATCACCTATCTATATCCTGTGATACAGGAAGGCATCGATTGGATGAAATTCGGGCTCTTTGACTCCAAGAAGCTCGACAGGAAGGTTCCCTTCTACAATCATCAGCAGGAGATATTCCTGCAGATGGCAGAGAAATGTGCCTGGATAGAGCAGGTGATTGAATATCCAGAGGAGATTATATATGATGAGGAATTCACATTGACGTTCACTCCTGATTATATGATTATTCTGGAGGATGGATGTATCGTAATGGTGATGCTCATGCCCTACCATCTGTTTTCCACTCAAGCTGTACAGAAGAAATGGTATGCTTTGATGGAACACTGCAGACTCCATGGATATGGATGTGTACTTTACGATATCAAAAGAGGAATCAGCCTTCATTGGTTACTTCATCTATGGGAACAGAAGGACATGACCCTTTTTGAGAAAGAGATAATGGAGACGCTAAGAGCCCGGAAAAGTCATTGGCTTGACAGCTTGAACATGCAGAAGATCATGAAGAAGCACCAGGCCAACCTTTGTGACATACAGGCACTCGTTTTCAAGCACAAGCTGCTGTTCATTCCTGAAAGCAAAAGTCGGAAGGTAGCATTGCTGAAGCTCCATGAAGAAAATATGTTTGATTCACAACTAATCATCGATGCACATGAAAAGAATTATCACTCATCCAGAAGAAACAATATACGAGCTAGTAGCAAAATCTGATTGTTTAGAGTTTTGGAAGTCCATGGGATTTGAATACAATAGGGCAGGAGACCGGGATGATGAATATTATCTAAGAAAGACATGTTCTTACGGTCTTAAGCAGGAAATAGGAGGACTGGCCATCATTCAGAGCAAAGGGCAAGAAGGAATCGCCAACAGATGGGGATGCATTCTATTGCCCTGTCAGTTTGAGAGGGTTGAGATACTGACCAGTAATGATTCACATGGGATACAGAAACTGCATTTTGTGGGATACAAGGAAGACTGTATGGAAATGTACGAGTATGAAGGGGAAACTCCCATCAAGACATTGACATTGCATAAGTTGATAGCCTGATAGTCCTTATCTATGGGGTATTGTTCCTCCACTTGAGGAAATCTCACCCATTTTTAAGGGAGATTGGCTATGCCTTCACCCTCAGAGCTTTTATCGTGCAAAGGTAAGGCTGCTACAGCAGATGCCAAGTACCGCCTAAAGGCTAGAAAGCTAAAATCTTTTTTGGAAGCCTTCCACAATTCCCATGGAATTGGGTATTCCCAAAAGATTTCTACTATCTTACTTGGCGTTCTGCTGAAAAGCATCCTTGAAAGGAGGCACGAAAAAGGCTATGGTGTGAAGGGTATGCCGGAATGTCATAAAAAAAGTTCGGTTTCCTGTGGAAAACAAGTCTTTTAAAAGGCTGGTGCTCAGGAAATCCAGAATTTTCCTCGCGGGGGACGGGCGGAAGCAGGGCATGATTATACCTGTCATGTGGTCTGATGCTGGGAAACAAATGGAAGAATATACAGCAAGACTGCGTTATATGCATATATGCAGTATATATATTCCGAAAGTGTTAAAATCGAAGTTTCATTGTGCAGAGGGGATAGATGCAGAAGAAATCTATTATCTTTGCACGCTTAGAAGAGTAGAAAAAAGAATGAAAGCAAAGGAAATTGAATGGAAAGATATAAGTGTTTTGCCGCTCAGTGCCAATGTATTTCCTCCAGGCAAGCCCTATAAGGCACAGATGATGCTTGGTAAGGCATTTCCCATCAGCAAGGCTCAGACCATGGAGTTAGTCAAGAAGGGATGCAGCATGGCTGAAATGAATTCTGAGGATGTGTGTATCATAGAAAGGCTTCTTGAGAAATATCACATGACTGGTGAATACAGATATGTGGGTGACAAGAGGCATGTAAAACTCATCAACCAGATGAACCTAGACAAGGCCTTGAAGCTGGAATACGACTTTTAGCATAGGACAGGAAGGCCTCTTGAATCCATTCAGAATACAAGAGGCCGAACCAAAGGAATTTTCCTAAATGAAATGTGGAAGTTTCATGCTGCAAAGATACGAATAATTTCTTGAAATGGCAAAAAAAAGTTTGCGAAATTCTGGTTTTCGAATGAATATTAATAACATTTACATAATATTGATAGACATGAAGAATTTTATGATGGGGGTGATGATGTTTCTCACCTGTACAACAACAAGCATGGCGCAAGGTTTCAAGGAGCCAGAGTATATCGGACAGGTATCACTCGTACAGTCTGCCAACAGCCAAGTGATCCTGGAGAAGGAAGAGGCAGAAATGAAGACCAAGACCTCTGGTTTTGGCTACATTCCTATTCCCGGCAGCAGTTTACTCGACAAGGGAAAGACGTTCCTTAGAGTAAAAGGTGAATCCTCACCCAACAAGGTTGCCAAGGGAAAGGTGCAGTTCGTTGTGAGGGTAAAGGACCACAATGAGGATCCTAAGACTACCATTGGAGTATTCCAGTTCGAAGCAAAGAAGAAAGAGCGCAGATTCATGCTGGCTGAAGTGGGGGTTCTTTCAGGCTTGAAGGCAACAACATCCTTCAACACAGTAGCATATGAAGTGGAGAAGTTTGGCGAGAGTTCGTTCCTAGTGACAATTTCAGATGCAGCACCAGGAGAATATGGAGTGACGACCACCGACTTCGGACACATTTCAACCTTCTCTGTCAAATAACAATTAAATGATCAAGATTATGGGAGCAATATTCTTATTTTTGTTTTTCATGTGGCTATTCAAAGGTTTTGGAAAAGCCATGAAACATAGTGAAGATTCATTTCGTCCAGACAAATAGCAGTATTAAAGTTCAACACATTTTTATATACTCAAAGCCCAGAGGTCTTCGCGAGAAGACTGATGGGCATTTTTATAGAATGAACCTTCTATTTCTCCTTGGGTGACAAAATCCCTGCAGGCAAACTAAACTTTCAGTACGCCCACCAGGAAGTTAAGCCCAGGAGCAGTACCGAAAGAACATGGTATGTCACATCTGCCCAAATAGTTCAAGCTTAAAAACTACTTCCATAAACCGCCATCCCTGTAGGTATGCTTGATCTCGTAGTAGAGGGCAAGAGCAAACAGAAGGATGACTATTGCAAAGATGCATATGGGAATAGCAATAGAAACGTTGTTCATATCCTTAGAACACATAGTCGGATGATATATGCTTGTCCTTAACAAAAGAGCTGAGATTTCTATACCCTTTATAGAAGATACTGAAGTTCTTGACTTTCTTCTGGTTACGCTGCTTCAAAGTAAGTGCGATAGTCTCACCCACTACAGTATTTGGGAAAAACACATAAACCTCATCATAGTCATCACTGTCCACTACCATATGCATGAAGTTCTTGACGTGTGACATGATGATGCAGGTACCTTGATAGGGCAAACGTAGTTCTGCAGATCCCTGTAATGAACAATAAGCCAGATAGTCCATAAAGTCATAGAACAGGCAACAAACCTGGGTATCCTTTACCTTAGGTTTCAGGACTGTGGTTATGCCACAGGCTCTCAATGTTACTGGATTTTTGGTATAATCCGGATGGAAGAACTCAACGCCTCCCATATCATTTTGAATCCCGAAGCCCTGATACAGTTTTCCCAGACTTCCAAATTCTACACTCTGAAGAATGGAAGGTACCTTTTTCAATCCGTTACTTTTAAGATATTCCTTATCACCCTTTGTTAAGTTATATACACATATATCGCCTTCCAGGTGAGCAAAGGATAAACGTTTTCCTTTTATCATGATAGTTGTATTTATTAGTTGTTGAATGATTGAAAGATCAAATTTTCTAGTGCTTCACGACTACCTCCCTTTTTAAAGAAGTCACTGACATCTTTTTCCTGCTTACTTCCTGAAAGTGGCAGAACCACCTTGCTTACCGGATAGGAAGACTCCAGTTCTTCCACTCTATGGGTAGACTCCCGCAATCCGGTAGCATCCACATCATACACAAACACCAGATGCTCAAAACGAAGCTTAAGCTGGTCCAAGAGTGTAGAATGAACCTTGGCTGTTTCACTATTGAAGCAGATGGCAGGAAAGTCATGGCTACACAAAGACAGTACATCCTTCTCGCCACCAGTAATCAAGAGGAATTTTCCTCTTTCCGGTAGTTGGTCGTAACCGAAGACATAAGGACAGGGAAGTTCTCCTGCATAAAGAAACCTGTTCTCAGAACGAGGTCGATATACCTTGATACCCTTACCGCTTTTGAAGAAATATCCATAGCTGGGAGTGAGGGAAGTGGAGTAGATGCCATATTGCCTTCCATCAGTCTTGGTAAAGACACAACTCTTCAAGCTCTCAACATGAAACCTCGACAGGGTTTCTGCTGTGATACCATATGCTCCCCAATAGGCTAACTCTTCCCGAGAGAAAGACTTCACCACCGCCCTAAAGGATATACCAGGATCTTCCTGAATCACTTTCCTTGCAGATATAGCCTTCTGGGGTATAGCGCGATAAACATGTCCTAACTCTTCACCGCCATATTCAAACACTCCTAAAGATAGATCCCTGTCTATCTGCTTCAGAAGATGAACAAAGTCGGTTGAGGGATTGATGTTCAAAATCTGAGCAGCAATGAAAAAACAATCTCCAGAATATCTGCTATCACCAAAGTCATGCAAATAATAATAGGCTCTACCTCCCAATGGCTGATTGAGGTACAGCTTGCAGGATGGCCGATTGTCATCATCCCGAAAAGGACTTTTGAACTTTCTTTTCAGGCATTCCTTTCCCAGGTAATGAACAAAAATGTCCAAACCTCCGGAAGTTCGGGCTAGGATTTCTTCTTTTTCCTTCATACTAAATGGGATTATAGGTTTCAGAAAGCTCTCGAAAATTAGTATCAGGCATCACTACAACCTGCATCATGTGATTCACACGATCAGCCATCCGATCCCCATAGCGAGGACGGACTTCAGAAGAGGGCAGGTTGGTGGTTACAATGGTGAATAACCGACACTCATATCGATAGGAAAGCAACTCACTAATCGGATAACACTCTTGCCCATATTTCATGATACGCTCAGACTCCATTCCCAAATCATCAATAGCCAATAATGCCGTATTGCGATAACCCAGGAACTGCTTATAGTCATTCACGTATAAATGACAAAGATCAGAAGCACTCATCACTGTAAGGCCAGCAGTTACCATATGTCCCGATGAAGCCTTGATGGGATCAGGCAGATAAAGAGAGTTTATAAGTCTCTGTATGGCAGACACTATAGTGGTTTTACCAGTCCCACCAAATCCACTCAACCATAATCCGCATTTATAACTTTGACCAACCAGCCAATAGACAATTGTATTTAAAACCATACATTGTTCCTCGTCATAGATACAGTTAATATAGCTGGCATTTACTGCCTTTTCAAAGGCTGCACGCAATGCTTCATAACAGAATCTAGGACTAACTGGCAACTTAAAACTACATCTACCCACAGGAGCAGCTTGTATTCTATAAATCACCTCATCAACACTTTGAGGCGGTCTGAATGCTGTAGTATTCATCATTGTTCATTCCTCGATTAAACCTTAACCATATATTTTAAAAACTCTGACCATAAATAGTCCTGCCATCAGATGCCTGAGGAGTATATCGGGAGCCATAAACTGATTTAGGCTTCTTAAAATCCTGCTTTTTAAGCCAATCGCAGAAATGACTCTTGTAATCACTCAGATCATCATGCTTCTCTTTACCACGGCACTGCATGTCGAGGTTAAAGGTTCTAAGCAAATCTAGAACTTCGTGAATATTTGCGAAATGATAACGCGACCTAACGGCTTCCAGCCAGGATGATTCATCAAGCAGAGCAAAATAGTAGCTTTCTTTGCTTGGTTTCTTCTCTGCCAGCTCTTTTCCATTCTGAAATTTTCTACCCTCACACGCACACACATGCGTCGATGAAGTTCTGGCTTTTATATCATTATATCTATATAAGGGAGTTGTCACCTGCATGTCGCTGATTTGTCTGGTATCTGTCATCTGCGTGTCACCTGCATGTCGGTTGCGTGCCACTTGCATGTCACCATCAAAGACACCATCATAAACACCTTGATATTGGTTGTAATTACAGATGGTAATAAGATTAGATTGGAGAGAAATTTCAATTTCTCCAGTCTTCTCCAAATCACCGAGAATAGACCAGATACTACTTAAGGGAATACAGGTTTCTGTATGAAGATCTTGATTACTTATAGCCAACTGAGCTCTACTTAAAGACTCATCTGGTCGAGATTTATAAATCGCATTCAGCAGCAGATGGACGAAAAGATGAACCTTTTCCCCATCTTGATACCACTTCCAAGACAAGATTTTACGGTAGAGTTTAATCCAGCCCAAAGTATCATCTTCATTAGAAAGCTGCAAGAAACATTCAAAATTACAAATGGAAACAATTGTTCCCTTGTTGCTGCTCTTGACCTTGATATCCTTTGTGGAGGATAACTTTTTAAGGCAGGTTCGCACATTTCTAATGGACAATCCTGTGTCTTGAGCAATTTGCACAAGACTTGTAACAACTTGCCCAGGATAGATAGTCAAGGAAAGATAATCCTTCTTCTTGACATTAGCCTGAAGCAACAGATACAAAAACAAATGTACCATCTTACTCTCATGGTACCATCGCCAGGAAGTAAAACTTCGAGGCAGTTTAATCCATGTTTTATCGAAATTACGCATTTTGTGATGTTGATTTTAAATATAACGTAAGCACAGATTACTGTGCAGGGGGTTTAAGATTTTAGAACTACATAGAGCATCTTAGAAAACCTTATAAAAAGCCTTCCAATCGCACACACGTGAATTTTACTCTTCTATAATATTGAAAGAAAGACTATTACGTCCAGACTTAGTTAGTACATGAAGACATCCACCCTCAACTTTCAGATTTCTAATTTTAGTCAAGCTATGATTACCACCATGCCATTTCACCGAGGACTTTTCCAATATATCCTTGATGATTATCAAATGCTTCATGCAAGCCTCATGAGACTCTTGCCAATCATACACTCTAGGTGGTATCTTATACAAGACACATACAACCCAGTCAGGTTTAGTTTCGCTATGAATTTTCTTCTTAATTTTGAACATCTTTATTTTGTTTAAATCAATATTAATAGAAATTTGATTGAGTCGAAAGAATGAATGTAATCAATTGTTCTCTTTCATGTCAATCATACCAATACTCGTCTTTTGCTTATACATGAATACTCCAGTGAGCTTCCATTATTAAGTTTAATATAGTGTTAAAACCATCATCTAGATTTCAGCAATTTATAGACTCTAATATGAGACCATAAAAACCTGAACTCTTTTGCGGTTGCAAAGTTATGCAATAATATCGATATAGGCAATACCCTCGCTATCATTTTAAGTATTATTAACTGATAATGTCCTAAATTGCAACCATATAAGTGAATTTCCCTATATTTGTACCATATTTAGCTACATGTTTTACACACCACATATTTTCTTAAACTACACATGCATCTAATCAGAATAAAAATACCCCAAATTTACTATCTCATAAAAAACAATTCAAAAAAAACGGAATTTTATGATGATATCTTATATTTTTTTTGTATCTTTGCAGCGTTGTCCTTAGGGACATAGATTTTCGTGGGAATAAGTAAAGTGCCTCACTTCTTGATAAAATCGCCAAAATAACAGGAAAGTAAACACGAGGCACGGAGCAGCTCATATATGTGGGCTGCCATCCGTGTATGTGTTTACGGGCGTTTGGCGATGCCTATCAAGGAGCATGCAAGGAGGCAGCTCACTTTCTTTTTAGTTAATGCCTAACAAAAGTAGACACGAATACTATAAAAAATATGAAATACGGTCTTTTCATAGCCAATTATTTAGTATATTTGTAGCTTGAAAGTGTATGCTCAGAGTGACACACATTACAAAAGGAAGGAGAAAAATAGACTAGTAAGTGAATATCAAACACTATAGTATCAGCATCATGAGTGGAAAAGAATTAAAAGATATATTGGCTTCTAAGGGCATCTTTCAAAAAGACATTGCCGAAAAATTGAATATGACCAAAAGTGGTTTTTCACAATTGTTACAAGCCAAAGATGTTAAAACCGGATTGTTAGAATCAATCTGTAGGGTACTTAACGTCAAATTGAACTTCTTCTATGAAGGAACAGAATACATAGAAAGTAACATCGTCATCAGAAAAGAGGACTTTGAACATCTTTCTACAAAAATAGAACAGATTCACAAGACTTGTGAAGAAATGAAAGACAAAGATTAGAGCATCCTCCCACATATCTAACATGTGAGAGGATAACTAACTATGACAGGTACTTCACTAGCCCTTGATGACAGCCATAGGGAACAAGCGAGTCTTGATTTTAACAAGATCTGCTTCTTGCTCTATGACTTTCTCTATATTCTTATAGGCAGAAGATGCTTCCTCAAGATCTTCCTGGCATCTGATGGCGTGGACGATTCCTTTTTCATCCAGCTTTTGAATCTCCTCTGCAAGATTCAGGCTCTTGACTGCCTCTGTTCGGCTCATGACTCTTCCTGCACCATGAGAGCAGCTCATGAAGCTTAAAGGATTACCAAGACCTTCTACAATGTAAGAGCTAGTACCTTGAGAACCAGGAATGATACCAATTTCACCCATCTTCGCACTGGTGGCTCCTTTTCTATGAACAATACATGCCTCGTCAAAATGAGTCTCCCAAGCCGCATAGTTATGAGCGATATTGATCATTGGCTCGAACTCAACGTTAGGAATCGCATCAGAAATCACTTCCTCAATACGCTGCATAATGAGTTTTCTATTGCAAAGTCCAAAGTCTATGCAATACTGCATCTCACTCCAATATTCATTGAACTCCTTGGTCTTCAGAGGCAAGAATGGTAAGTTCAATTCCGGCTTTACTGATGAAAAGTAGCGTTCATTGAGTATCATAGCCACTCTGCTATAATAGTCACAAACCTGCTTGCCCAAATTTCTTGAACCCGAGTGAATCATGATCCAAAGCCAGCCTTCATCATCGCTTTGAAGCTCAATGAAGTGATTGCCACCACCAAGCGTACCAACCTGTTTGGTAGCTGATACATATTGACGCTTAACTATAGTCATGCTATCTACATCGTGGTTAGCTGGCATGTACTTCTCCTCCTGAGCCTCCTTATGATGCTCCATCCCTAGCGGAATCTGTTTGCGGATGCCTCGCATGATTTGCTTTCTAAGTACCTCCTGTTCTATAGTCTCCACCTTTATGTTAGTCTTGACAGCACACATACCACATCCGATATCAACTCCCACAGCGTTGGGAATAACAACATCCTTGGTTGCCAATACCGTTCCAATAGGCATACCCTTACCCCCATGCAAATCTGGCATCAACGCCAAATGTCTAAAAACAAAGGGTAGGCTGCAGAGGTTCGAAATCTGTTGCCATGCCGTAGCATCACACATGTTAGCCCACATCTTCACCGGGGTTCCATTCATTGCAAATTCTTTCATTTTCTTAATCTCCTATCTTTTTTAGTGCAAAATTACAAAAGCGGTATGCAGTATTTTTGCGTAGGAGCACAAAAACTTCAAATTATAGCAAAATTCGGCTGTTCAACGGGTATATCAACTAATCTGCATCACAATGAGCATGAGGAATCACCTTACTATTGTACTACCGCAAGAATGGTATAGAATTTCGGAATTCATTCATCATAGCAGTGTTACCATGGTATGAACTACAAAAGAAACGAGGGCAATACCCTTCAAACCGCAGCGTCTCAGCCTCACGGAAGTATTGCCCCTTACAAAGATACCCTTATGAATACCTTATCAAGCGCAAAGATAACCTTTTCATCTGAAATCTGCAAGAGAAATAGGGAAAAGTTTTAATGTTGATGTATCATTTTGTTGAAACAGCAGTTGAAAGTCGGACTTCTGAAAGGAAAACCTGCCATTTTGCTCCAATTGTCATGACAGTTTTTGACGGAAATCAAGAAATCGCTCGTTTTGTGAAGTTTTCTCTCAAAAAATTGTGTGCGCACACAAAAAGGCATTACTTTTGCACTCGAAAAGATTGAATAACGAATAATTAAAGAAGGAAAGGGTAACAATTATGATGGTATTAGGAATGACACTGGCAGTTGTAGCTGCTCTTTTTGCAGAGGTTGTAAATGTCAACAAGAAGATTAGCCTCGGCAAGTAATCAAACCTTGAGAGGCATCTCCGAATGCTTCCAGGAAGTTGATTCGAAATAAGGTAAAGATTAGGATAACAGATAAATATAGAGAAAGGATAAAAGTTATGATGGTATTAGGAATGATTTTGGCAATGATCGTTGCCGGATGCGCTGAGTATGGCGCAAGAACTAATATGAAGAACTTCGCTTAACAGCTGTTCTTCTTTCAATTTGAGAGAATTTAAACAGTAGTTCCATATAATAAATAAAGAAAGGCAGTTGTAGGCATTTGAAAGATGTCTGCAGCTGCCTTTCCTTTTTATATTCATTTATGATAGTTTTCTACTTAAAAGTTGTATCTTTGCAGCCAAATTGCGACGTGAAGTCGTACAAGTAATTGTTCTTTGAAACTAAAGAACCTCTTATTCCGTTAAGAGTAGCCTACTGAAGCGTGCGTAGTTGGCAACGACTGGGTGCGAAGCCTTCGGGACAATATGATGAAGCCTTGAACATCACAAGATGTAGTTGTTAGGCTGACCGACAAGAATAACGTAAAGTAACCATCGTTACCAACCATCGTA